>CAZOPY010000007.1:0-17552 GCA_964581945.1 uncultured Gammaproteobacteria bacterium
GGTTCGACGCGCGAACTGGCGATGTCCTGCACGCTCGACATGTACACGACCTTCCACATCCACCCGAACCTCACGATCAAGATCAACGGGGTGGAAGAGACCATTCCGGCGGACGTCGGGATCACGAACGGCTGCATGCATCCGATCCACACGCATGACGCGACCGGCAAGATCCACATCGAGTCGCCCGAACAGCGCGACTTTACGCTCGGGGATTTCTTCGCGGTCTGGGGCAAGCCGTTTGACGCGACGCATCTGCTCGATCAGACCGCCGATGACACGCACGTGATCGTCATGACCGTGAACGGGGCGACAAACACGGACTTCGAAAACTACGTGATGCGCGACGACGATGAGATCGTGCTTTCGTACGAAACGAAATAATCATCCACGTATGTCCAACCAGGTTCGCATCGCGCTCGTGGTCTGCGCCGTCCTCGCGGTCGTCGGCATTTTCGCCATCGTGCGCACGCGCCAATCGCTGAATCAAGAAGCGGCGCCGACAAACGAAGCGCCGTCCGCCACGGTTCAAGCGAATTTCGTGTACCACAAAGGGGAGTCGTATGAGGCGAAGACGATCCCGGTGACGCAAGGACAGCATGTGATCGTGACCGTGACGACCAATGTCGCCGATGAGGTCCACCTGCACGGATATGATCTGCACGTAAACGCGCTCGCAAACGATCCGGCCACGCTCGAATTCGACGCCACGCAGCTTGGCACGTTCGTGATCGAGCTCGAGGATCAGCAGCAGTTGCTCGGGACGTTCGAGATAGCGGCGAAGTAGACACAAGCCCTGCTTGGCGTCCAACTTGCGAACGCATTCTCATTGACGCATAATGCGTAGCGAACACGCGTCCGTATGAAAACGCCCGCGATCCAGGTCGACCATCTGACCGTCCAGTTTGAATCCGAGCGGATCCTGGACGATATTTCGTTTACCGTGAATCAGGGCGATATCGTCGCGATCATCGGGCCGAACGGGTCCGGCAAAACGACGTTGCTGCGCACCATGCTCGGTCTCGAACGCGCCGATCGCGGCGAGGTGCAGATCATGGGCCGTCCGGTGCCGGAAGCGTTTCCGCTCATCGGGTACGTGCCGCAACGGTTCTCGTTCGACAAGGAGTTTCCGATCACCGTGTCGGAGTTTCTTCGACTCGGCGCGCGCAAACCGATCAGCGAAATCGTCATGGCGCACAAACTCGAGGAGGTCGGATTGAAAGCGTCCGCAGCGACGCGTTCGCTTGGCGCGCTTTCCGGCGGGGAGCTGCAGCGCGTGCTCATCGCCCAAGCGATTCTGGAAAATCCCGCCGTGCTGTTTTTGGATGAAGCGAACGCGGGCGTCGACATCGCGGGTGAACAGACGCTGCTTGATATCATTCACTCGCTCAACCAGAAACATAAAACGACGATCGTGATGGTGTCGCACGAAATTCATATTGTGGCGCGTTTCGTGAACCAGGTGATCTGTCTTAATCGCGCGCTCGTGTGCCACGGCGCGCCGCGCGAAACGCTTACCGAAGACATGCTGAAGGAGCTGTTCGGTTCCGAAATCGGTCTGTACGACCACGAACGTCCGCACCATCATCAGGAAGATCACCATTCGGTATGAGTCTGCTCATGATCCAACTGATTGTCGGCCTCATTCTCGCCGCGTTGCTCGCGTCCATGGGGTCGTTTGCTGTCTTGCGTCGACTGTCTTGGTTCAGCGACGGAATGGCGCACGTGTCGCTCGGCGGGATCGCGGTCGCGGCGGCGACCAGCGCCGCGCCACTGCCGGCCGCTCTCGCGTGGACGGTCGGCGCGGCCATCGCCATCTTCTGGCTTGAGCGTCGGACAAAATTACCGACCGACGCCATGATCGGCATCCTGTTCACGGCAAGCATGGCGTTCGGGATCCTGCTGTTCCAATCGATCGGCGCGGACGCCGAGCAGATCGAAGAGGCGCTGTTCGGCGGCCTCGCCACCGTGACGATGTACGACCTGGTGACGATCGCCATTCTCGCGGGCGTGATTTTGACCTGGGTGTACCAGTCGCGCCGCGAGCTGACGCTCATGGGGTTGTCGGAGGAGATCGCGCACGTGCATGGGGTCAAAACGCAACGGCAGACGCTCATCCTGTACATCGCGCTCGCCATGACGACCGTTCTCGGGGCCAAGGTGCTCGGCGTGGTCCTCGTCTCGGGCTTGCTTATCATCCCGCCGTCGATCAGCCGATTGATCACCCGGACCTTCTCTCAGTACACGCTCGTTTCCTTGGTCACCGCCGAGCTCATCATGGTCGCCGGGATCTGGTATGCGACCGTGCATCAGTTATCCCCAGGGCCGGTGACCGTGCTCATCGGCGCCGGTTTGTTCCTGGTCATCACGATCGTCCAAGCCGCTCGTATTGTCCGAATCAAATAGGCCGCTTGACCGCGAACCCGTCGCATGATAGCCTAGCCCCGATCGTAATGATTTCCTATGGGTATTCGCAAAAAAGTCCGCAATCAATGGAAAGCCCAGCGCAAGGTTGACGAAGCCGGTCGCCGCAAGCAAAAGGCGATCCGTTTCGCCAAAGCCGCCAAACTCGCGAAAGCGTAAATCAAAACCGCCCCCGAAAGGGAGCGGATTTTGTTTCGAGGGTCGTCTTCTTAGAACGAGCGGCGCTTTTTATTGCAATCCTTGCAATAAATTTTGCCGTACGTCCCGTCCTGCTTCAGCGTCGGCTGAAACGGGAGCTTGTCGATGGGGGCGCCGCATTCGACGCAGGTCAGCCCGAGGGCCGAAACGTCGAACAACTGGCGCGGGCCACCGGAGTTCATGTCCATAGCGAAATTTCGCTCAATTCTTCATCGGATTACCTTGTAGACGGCGACCTTTCGAATTACGTCTTCGGATAATACGTGGGTAGTATACGGAAGGAGGGCCGGGAGCGTCAACAGGCGGAAAAAAACGTGCTATACTTTCCTTATGTACGGCACAAACCCGCTTCTCCTCGCGAATCTTCTCGACCCAGGCATGATTTTGTTCGGGGTCATGCTTCTTTTTTTCGGCGCGGCCATTCTGTGCGTCTTTTTGTTGAAGAGCGTTCCGGATATCGCGTATCCGCTCGCGGCGATTCTGATCGTGATCCTGCTCGCGCTCGCGGGGCATGTGGTGCTCAACCTGTTTCTGCCCACGCAGCATTTCGCGCCAGAATCGCTGTCGGCCGCGCTTCTGTTGTTTCTCGCGCACCGCTGGATGATGCTCGCACTCGCGAAGCTGCTCCTGTTCACAAGCGTCGTGATCCTGCTCGTGTACGGTCCGCGCATCGCGCAGCCGCATGCGCGCACGTACTACGGGGTGGTGATGTTCTCGGTTCTGCTTTCGTTCATCGTCCTGCTCATCTCGGCGTTCGAATCGACCCTCTGATATGCCCTCGCATTTTCATTCCCGTATTCACGAGTCCGTCGCGCTGGCCGCGCTCCTGGCAGCGTCGGTCGAACTGAACGCGTTCTGGATCGTGAACATGATCAGCATGCGCCTTCCCGCGTTTGCGGATCTCCTGAAATTGGATCCGAGTCTCGGGACGGTGAGCGGTTTGTACGTGACCGGTGCGGTCGTGTATCTGCTCAGCTGGGCCTGCTTCCTGACGCTCCTGCGCGGGCGTGATTGTTCGGAGTATCGCTCCAACGCACTCTGGCTGTTCGTCGTGAGCGTACTCTTGTACCTCGTCTTCACCTTCCCGCCGATCTTCAACTTCGTCATCGTCACTCGGGGGTAATATGGACAACCTCGGGATCGTCGTCGCATTCGTGGCCGGCGTCGTTTCGTTTCTGTCGCCGTGCGTGCTCCCGCTGATTCCGGGATTTCTCGCGTATCTCGCGGGGGCGTCGCTTGCGGATGCGAAGAAAAAGCGGCTCGAGATCTTTTTGAACGCGGTCGCGTTCGTCTTCGGATTCTCGCTCGTGTTTTCGCTGCTCGGCATCGCGCTCAACACGATCCTGTCCGCGATCGCACTCGACGTGCAGATGTGGCTCGCGCGGCTCGGGGGACTCATCATCATCGTGTTCGGGTTGAACCTCACCGGCCTGCTGCCGATTCCGTTTCTCGACAAGGAGCACAAGCTCACCGTGAAGTACCGCCTGTCCTCGCGTTACCTCACCTCGATCCTGTTCGGCGCCGCGTTCGCGGCCGGATGGACCCCGTGCGTCGGCGCCGTGCTCGGCAGCATCCTTGGACTTGCGGCCGCGCATCCGGGGTCCGCGTTCTGGCTCCTGTTCGCGTATTCGCTCGGACTCGGGATGCCGTTCCTGCTGGTCGGGCTGTTCGCGTCGCAAGCAACGGCGTTCATCGCGCGATTCGGCAAGTGGCTCAAGGTGATCAACGTCGTCTTCGGTTTTTTCCTGATCGTGCTCGGCATCCTCGCGTTCACGCAGAGTTTGAACCTGATTGCCAATTTTGATTTTTTGAACGCATGGCTACTCAAATGAAGCGCGGCAAACAGATCGCCCTCGCGCTCGCGATCATCGCCATCATTGCGGCGATTTGGTATTTGCAGTCCTTGAAGCAGACGTTTTTTCCGGGGCTCGGCTCGACGATTCCGTCACCGGCGACCGGGCAGACCGCGGCCGAAAAAGCGGGGAAGTATCCGCTCGCCAAAGAAATCGTTTCCCCGGACGGGTTCATCAATACCGAGCCGTTCAAGATCGCGGATCTGATCGGCAAAAAGGTGATCCTCGTCGATTTTTGGACGTACTCCTGCATCAACTGCCAGCGCACGATTCCGTACCTCAATTCTTGGTACGACAAGTACAAGGACAAGGGGCTTGAGATCGTCGGCATTCACACGCCTGAGTTCAAATTCGAGGAGGATTACAACAACGTGCTCGCGGCCGTCCAAAAATTCGGGATCCAGTATCCTGTTGTGCTCGACAACGAACACGGCACCTGGAACGCGTACGGCAATCTGTACTGGCCGCGCGAGTATCTGATCGACATCGACGGCTACATCGTGCACGACCATGCGGGCGAGGGGGATTACGACGTGACAGAACAGGCGATCCAGGCCGCGCTCGACGAGCGATTGGCGCGCCTCGGGGAAGCCGAGGTGACCATGCCCGTCGGTCCGACCGAACCGGTGGTCACGCCGGACTTCGGCAAGATCGGCAGTCCGGAAACGTACTTCGGTTCGGATCGCAACACCTACCTTGGAAACGGACAGCCCGGGCGGCAGGGAACGCAAACGCTGACGGAACCGACGAGCGGTTCGCTCAACAGCTTGTATCTGGACGGCACCTGGACGTTCGAACCGGAATTCGCGATGAACGTGACCGCGAACGCCCGGATCCGGTATGAGTTCAACGCGAAAGAGGTGTATTTCGTCGGCAGTGCGGAGAAGCCCGTTCGCATGAAAATTTTGATCGATGGGGCGCCTGTGGGTGCCGCGGCCGGCGCGGACGTGGACGCGGACGGATTCGTGACCGTGAGCGAAGATCGACTCTATCACTTGGTTGACGAGCCGAATTACGGGGTCCATACTCTGGAAATCATCATCGAAAGCCCCGGCGTCGACGCTTATACATTCACGTTCGGCTAATCGTGACCCCCTCTTTATCTCCCCCTTAGGTAAGGGGGAGAAAACGCGTTTTCCCCTCCTTACCCAAGGAGGGGCTAAGGGGTGGTCTCGCTCATCAAAATGATTATGAAACTCTCGATCAGAAAAGGAGATATCACGCAGGAGAAATGCGACCTGCTCGTGGTCGGCATGTTCGAAGAAATGCAGCCGACGGGCGGCGCGATTGGCGCGGTTGAAAAAGTGCTCGACGGATTGGTTTCGAAGATTTTGAAAGAGGACCATTTCGACGGGAAGGCTGGCTCGAGCGTTGTCCTGCGCCCGCTCGGGTTCGGCGCGAAGCGCGTGCTCGTCGTCGGGTTCGGCAAAAAGGCGGAATTCAGCGAGGAGACGGTGCGCCAAAGCGCGGCGATCGCCGTGAACGTGGCGAAGAACGTGAAAGCAAAAAAAATCGTCAGTGCGTTTCTGGGAACCGGGCACGGCGGAATGAACCCGAAGTTGGCCGGCAAGGCGATCGCCGAAGGGGCGCTGCTCGCCGCGTATGATTTCGCGAAATACAAGAGCGACCACAAGGCGCCCGTTCTGGAATCGTTTGAGGTGATCGCGAAGGACGGCAAGGTTGCACGGGCCGGAGCGGACGGGTTGCAGCTCGGCGAAGCGTACGCGCAGGGGACGATCGTTGCCCGCGACCTCGTGAATGAACCGGCCCAGCACATGCGACCGGCCGACCTCGTGCAGGTGGCGAAGGACATCGCTGGAAAGAGCAAAGGGAAGGTGAAGATCAAGGTGTTTGATCAGACGGCGCTCGAAAAGATGGGCGCGGGCGGGATTCTCGGCGTCGCGCGCGGATCGGATCACCCGCCGTTTCTCGTTCACCTCACCTATAAACCCGCGAACGCAAAAAAGAGAATCGCGCTCGTCGGCAAGGCGATCACCTTCGACACGGGCGGCATTTCGCTCAAACCCGCGGATCACATGATGACGATGAAGCTCGACATGGCCGGCGCAGCCGCCGTGCTCGGCGCTTTTTCGGCGCTCGTCGCGTTGCAGCCGAAGGTCGAGGTCCACGGCGTGTTCGGCGCGGCCGAGAACATGCCGTCCGGCAACGCAATCGTCCCGGGCGACGTGGTGCGCGCGATGAACAAAAAAACGATCGAGGTCCTGAACACGGACGCGGAAGGCCGCGTCACGCTCGCGGACACGCTGACCTATGGCGTGAAACTGAAACCGGACATGATGATCGATCTCGCGACGCTCACCGGCGCGTGCATGGTCGCGCTCGGGGAAGAGATCGCGGGCGTCATGAGCAACAACGCACAGGTTGAACAGAAGGTGCTCATGGCCGCCAAAGAGGCCGGCGAAAACATGTGGGCCCTCCCGCTCGAGCCGCGCTACAAGCCGCTCATGAAATCCGAAGTGGCGGATCTGAAGAACATCGCCGGACGGTACGGCGGCGCGATCACGGCCGGATTGTTCCTACAAGAATTCGTCGACGGCGTGCCCTGGGCGCACCTGGACATCGCCGGGCCCGCGTTCGCCGAACGTCCGTTGAACGCCTACACCAAACACGGCGGCACCGGATTCGGCGTGCGCACCTTGCTTGAATTCGTTCGTTCCCTCTAGGTCCCATTGGTCCCATCGGTCCTATGCAAATCACGATTTACACCACCCCCACCTGTCCGTATTGCAAGCAGGCCAAAGAATTTTTGCGCGAGCGGAAGGTGGCATTCAAAGAGATCGACGTGGCCGCGGATTCGGCGGCCGCGCAGGAGATGATCGAAAAGACGGGCCAGCTCGGCGTGCCCGTGATTGAGGTTGATGGAAAATTATTGGTTGGTTTCGATAAGAAAAAGCTGGAAAAGATGCTCGGCTGATTATGGAATCAACCCCGAACCAACCGGACGAACGAACGCAGGCGGAGCTTGATGTTCGCAAACTCGGACAGCGTCTCGGTTTGTTGCTCGCAACCGCCCGGTTGCCGCAAGAGCAAAAAGACGCCTGGCTCGGGCTTGTGCCGTCGATGACGCCGGCGCAGCTCGACCAGCTCGCCGCCGCGCTCGAGCGCTACGTCCCGGACGCGCAGGAAGAGGCGTTCAGCCAGCTCACCGTACGACTTGGCGCGGCCGAGGGGTCGTACGCGAATCGGGTTTCTGCGGCAACGGCGGAAGCGGATCAGGCGCTCGGGGAGATTGCCAAAGAACTTCCGTCATCCTGATATGTCTCTTGCCACGCTCGCTCCACTCTTGCAGCGCGCACCGCTTGATCGAAAGACCAAGCTGCAGATTTTGGCGATCCTTGCCGAAAACCCGTCCGACCGCGTCGTGCAGGATATCGAAACGCTGGTCGCCGGATACGAAACAATGGACAGGGACGAACGCGGACAGTTGGCCGAGCGCCTGCTCGCCATCGAAACCGCGTTTGAGGAACGGGTGAAAAAATCGACCGTCGGATTGCGTCGTGATTTTTTGGCGGTGAAGGACGAGGTGTCGCGCACGGATGAGATCGAACGAATCCGGCAATCAATCATGCAAAAGAGTTCCTGATATGGATAGGGAAAGCGGGATGGACCTGCCACAATTCGATATCCCCGAACTGCCGGAGGCGAACATCGAGGAGCTCGAACCCGAGGAGCTTCCCGAGGCGCACGCGGAGACCAAAGAAACGCCGACCTCCCGTTACGAACAGGTCGCGAACGGGATCCGCGAGTTCTGGGCCACACAGATCAAAGGGGAGGTACGCGAGAAGTCGCACGAAGACGAGATGGCCGAGGAATTCGATCCGCTCGACAAGAAGATTATCAAGGCCGCCGTTCCGGCGGTCGCGGGCGCCATGGCGTCGATTTTCGGCGTGAAGTCCTTTGTCGACGTCCCACGCTATCTTTCGCAAAAGTATTTTACCGAACAGGAGAAGTCGGGGTTGCTCGAAGTCTATCAGGCCGCGGAATCCGGTCGCGAGGCCAGACGCGAACGTGCGCCGGAGGCGCCGGAAGATCGGGACGCCGGCGAGTTGGCGCGCGAGGTGGTCGGCGGAAAAGCGGCCGAGCTCACGAAGGCGATTAACGAATCTAAATATCTGACGGCGGAAAAAAAGCACCAGCTGCTCGAACGCATCAGCCAAATCAACGAAACCCACCGCGAAAAAATCGACGGCGCGGGCGAAGATCGGACCAAGGCGTTCGCCGAAGCGCTGAACGCGACGATTGAAACGCGCGTGAAGGGGACGGTCGCGCTCAAAGAAGCGCTGAACACGGTCGCGGTCGCAAGCGGGCTCAGCGTGGCGCGCGCGCTCGTGTTCGGAGGCGTGTCCGCGTACGAACGCTACGCACGCGTCACAAAAGAAATGGAAAGCGGGAAGCGGGAAGGGTCGCTGTTCCAAGAGGTCGTCGTGAACGGGGCGAAGGAAACGCTTCTGGCCGCGACCTTCCAAGAAGGAGAAACCACCGGCGCGCGGATCAAGAATGCGGCCGAGTCCTGGGCCAGCATCATGCGGTTTGCCGGCATGGCTGCGGTCGGCATGAACGAGTTGAACCAGGAAGGGGTGAGTGAAGCAATCAGCAAAGCGATCGGGGTGTTGGAATCAAAGTCTTTGGAAAAAACGGTCGGGTTCGTCGGCGAGAATTTTGCGGAAAACGCGCATCACGTGGCGAGCTTCTTCGGACTTGCGGGCGAACACGCTGGCGCGGGGGCGGAGGGCGTGGGCGAGCTCGGCGCTGCGGCCGGGGAACATGGCGCGACCGCGGCCGAGAACGCTAGCGAAGCGATCGGGCATGGCGTGGGCGCCGGGTTTTTGAGCCACGAGGCGATGACCACGGTTCAAGAGGCGCTGCACATTGGGGAGACCAAGGCCGAGATCGGTCTTGAGATCCACGAGGAGGCGTTGGGCGAGGAAGAAGAACACGCTCATGACGCGGTCAAACAACACAGGAAGCAGTTGGCTAGCGATCTGACGACCGCACTCGCGTAGAAACGGCGCGTCGGAATCGATCAAACCGGACGGGTTTCCGTCTGGTTTTTTGGCTTGACAGGGAAGGTTTTATGGGCTAAGGTGCGGCGTCCCTGCGGAATGCAGGAGATAGGGGAGCGTACGCAGATGCCGACCGAGGAAAAACCGCAAGTGGTCCTTCAGCACACCATCTATCTCGAGCCGTCGGAGGCGCAGGTCCTTCTCGAGATCGCGGACGGACGGCTCACCAAGGGGCTCAAGTCTCGCATCGACGGGTACATCGATCGTCTGCTGAAGAAGCAGATCGGCGTCCTCCGGGTCGACGGTGAGCGCAGCGAGGCCGTGACCACGGTCAACCTCGCCGTCGCGCAGGTCGTTCGTTTCCGAAGGAAGGGAGCGAATCAGAACTGGCGGGTCGGACAACCGCCCGTTGGGGTGTCGGCCGACGCCGACCAGTGGCTCGCGGACCTGAAGGCGATCGCGGGGAACGCCGATCCGGCGTCTCCTGCGCCCGCGCCCCCCGTCCCTCCGGCTCCGTCGCCCGCGAACGCGGACGACGACCTGCGCAAGGAGCTGCTGACGCTTCTGCTTCCGCTGGTCGGTCAGAGGACCCCGGCGGAGGTCGCGGACCTGCTCACCGAGCGAGTGGTCGAACGGGCGGCGGACGCGGTGCTCGAAGAGCGCGCGAAGAAGGCACAGATCGAGACGGTCGCCGCCGAGATCGCCGCGCTCGAAGCGCGTCTGACCGAGCTCACGGAGCGCAAGCGCTCGCTCGAGACCGAGCTCCCGAACCATCCCGGTCGGAAGCTGATCGACACGCTGGCCGATCGCGTCAAGGCGGTGCTCGATGCACAGAGCCGACTCGACGCGTTCGCCGAAGAAGATTCCTAGAGGAGGAACATGTCCATCGTCGAAATGAGGGATCGTGCCGCGGCGCTGCTGCAGAAGCCGAGCGACGACATCCTCGACAGCGAGCTGCCAGTCGCGAAGGGATACCCGCGGTTGAGCCCGGGCGCCCGCGCGAAGTACCGCGAGCAGATCACCTCCGTGAAGGAGCTGCTCGTCGCTCACCTGGAGCGTCGCCGCCGGGTCAACCACCCGCTCGTGATCGACTCGCTCATGACCGTGCTCGAGGAGATCGAGCGGCGCGAGTTCGCGACCGGGATGACCGTCGAGCGGAGCTCGATGATCCAGTGGCTCACCGCCGTCGTCGGGTACGTCGACATGTCCGCCGAGCCCGCCGACTGACCAACCCCCGTCCTCCCGTTCGCCAGCTGCGACGGGAGTTTTTCTTTCCCCGCGGCCATGCCCTGATTGGCTTGACAAAAGGGGTTCCGTGACGTACGTTCATTACTCCGTGTAGGTATTTGCGGGCGCGTTTGGCGACAAAATGCACGTTTTGTTCCCAAACGCGGTCGTGAGTTCACGCCGCAAGGATCGGAGGAACGCCATGTTTGCTCTTCTCACGCTCTGTTCGCTCGCTTTCTCCGGGGAGCCGGAGCCCACGGACCGGGAGATGTCCGTCACCGTCTGTCGGGGGATCAACTCCGAAGACCCGCTGCGCAAGCAGGGGTGCGGCCCGGCCTACGACGCCTGCCTGAAGAAGGGCGGGCTGTTCAACGCCAGCCAGCTCTGGTGCAACGAGCTCCCCGAGGGGATGACCTGGGACCCCATGTGCCTGACGGTCATCCCGTGGAACATGGACCCCGGGGCGAGCTGCCCGACCGACGACCCGCTCTCGCCCGACATGGCGAAGCTCGGGATCGAGTTGCCGGACAGCGTGTTCGCGGCCACGCCGCCCAAGCCGAAGTCCGAGGACAAGCCCCCGGATTTCTCGACCTTGAGTCCGGCGTCTCAGGCTGGCCTCATCTCCGCGCTCGGCGGGGCGGTCGAGCACTACGGAGACGAGAACGGCATGGAGACCGGCGATCTGCACGAGCAGGTCGAGCAGAACGTGCAGGGGCTGATGGCCGAGCAGACGCGTCTCGACGAGATCGCGGCCTGTGTCGCGACCGGCGGCGGTGAGAAGTGGTGCACCCGCACCTACGATCACTGCGGCGGCGGAAAGGCCTGGATGGTGGACACGCATCGCTGCGAAACCGAACCGGTCGTCGCCGCGGCGGATCCGCCGCCTCCGCCTCCGGTGCCGGACACCCCGCCCGCGTCCCCGCCCCCGCCGCCCGCACCCGACGCGCCGATCGATCCGCAGGTCAGCGCCGCAGTGCAGGACGAGCTCGCGAAGGCCGAAGCGGCCGACGCGGCCAAGGAGGCCGTCGAGCAGCGCAAGGCCGAGCGCCAGGTCGCCCGCGACGAGCGCCAGCATGCCCGCGACGCCGCGCTCGCCGACAAGGAGCGCGCGAAGGAAGCGCGTACGGCGCCTCCGCCCCCGCCCGTCGTGGCCGAAGCGCCCCCGCCCGCGCCCGATCCCAAGCCGGTCAAGGAGCCCAAGGAACGCTCCGCGCATCACGAGGTGGTCGAAGCCACCACCGCCGTGAACGTGGAGGCCAAGAAGAAGACGCGCGAGATCCATCGGGAGATCGCGGCATGCGCGGCATACCCGAACATGACGCACGAGGCGTGCGAGGTCGAGTACGACGAGTGCGTGAACGACAACGCGGGCTGGAACCCCGACCTCCATCGGTGCAACCAGCAGCTCATCGCCCACATGGATCACTTCGATCCGACGATGCCGATCGAGGCGCCGCCCATGACCATGCGTCAGGCTGCGGCCTACCGCGAGAAGCAGATCGAGATGTGCAGCTATGGGGTCGAAGGACTCGATGGCTGCACGATCGAGTTCGATGCGTGTCGCGACCGCGACGATACGATCTGGGACTCGCAGGCGCATGTGTGCCTGTCGAAGACCAAGAAGGCCGAGGACGGCAGCCCGATCTCGTATGGACTGCGCGATCTGAAGCCTCCGCCCGAAGCGGTCGCGGCGGCGGACGCTCCGCCCCCGCCGCCGATCGCCCCCGCGCCGCCTCCGCTCGTGGTCCCGGTCGTGGCGCCCGCTCCGCCCCCGCCGCCCGAGCCGATCGTCGTGCTCGTGCCGGCCGCGGAACCTGCGCCGCACCCGCTGCCGCCGGTCGAGGAACCGCCTCCGCCGACCAAGGTCGTGATCACCTTCGCGACCGATCCGGACGAAGCTCCGGCTCCAGCGCCTGACGCGATTCCTGCACCTCGCCCGCCGTCGCTGCTCGCGCAGCGATTCGCGAGCGCGGATGCACCGCACGAATCGCTCCCGCCCGCTGCCGATGCGGACGAGGACGCGCCGTCGCCGCTCGCGCTCCGATTCGCGAGTACGCCGAGCGCGTCGAACGGTCCGCGTTCGAGCGAGGACGCTGACCACGACGGGTACGCCCCGACCGACGGCGACTGCAACGACGAGGACCCCGGCGTCCACCCGGGCGCGACGGAGAATCGCCACGATCACGTCGACAACGACTGCGACAACGCCATCGACGAGCGCTGACGCACCTTCCGACCTCACCCGAGGTCGTTTTCTTTTACAAAAAACCGCCTCGTGCGAGGCGGTCTTGCAATGCCGTTAGTCAGCCTTGCCGAGTGTCTTTTGTCCTGGTTTCCACTCGACCGGACACAGCTCGCCGGATTGGAGCGCCTCGAGCACGCGCAGCACCTCGGTCACGGAACGGCCGACCCCCATGTCGTGGTACAGCGCATAGCGGAGCACGCCGTCCGGATCGATGATGAACGTCCCGCGCAGCGACACCCCTTTTTCGGCGATAAGCACGCCGTAGTCGCGCGAAATGTTGTGCGTCATGTCCGAGAGCAGGGGATAGCGAAGCTCGCCCAGGTCCTTCAGCCAGGCCTTGTGTGAATGGACCGAATCCGTGGAGCAGCCGACCACGACCGCGTCCAACTTTTGGAATTCGTCGTAGCGCTTCGAGAATTCCGTGATTTCCGTCGGACAGATGAAGGTAAAATCCAGCGGGTAGAAAAACAGGACCACCCACTTGTTTTTGAACCCCTTCAAGCTGAAATCCTTGAACTCACCCTTTGTATCGACCCCTTCCGCCTCGAAAACCGGTGCCGGACGGCCGACCTGAGCCTGTTGAGGAGCGTGTTCTTCAATCATAGAGCGAAAATTAGTGGTTCGAGAGCCCATCTTATCATCGCCTCCCTGGCTTGACAAACAGCCAAAAATTGTGTAATGTTCGCGGTTGGCTCGCTCGATTCTGAGCGCCAATGGCCTAAATGGGGGCTTGATGACCGGTAGGATCATCGTTCAGGGCGATGTGCATGGGTGTGTCGCGGAAGCGCAGCGCGCGCTCGAAAAGGCGCGTTTCGATCCGTCTGCGGACGAGCTGTGGTCGATCGGCGATCTCATCGACCGCGGCCCGGACTCGGTCGGTGTCGTCGAACTGTACCGCGCGCTCGGCGGGAAGTTCGTCCTCGGCAACCACGAGGACAAGCTCCTGCGCTGGCACGACTGGCAGCTGCGCTCGGCCGCGACCGGCGAGGCGATCACGATGCCGGCGGATCCGGAGACTGTCCGGACCTACGAGCAGCTGAAGGATCGGCCCGAGCTGCTCGACTGGCTCGCGCACGCGCCGCTCGCGAAGATGTTCGAGGACGAGTACGTGTGCCTCATCCACGCCGGGATCCGTCCGGGTCATCCGACCCAGCGGTTCACCGCGGACTACACGCCGCCCTACGGCAAGCGCGCCCCGAACGGCTCGGCCGACAAGAAGGAGATCGAGCGCAACCGCGATCTCATCGGCGAGGCCACGACGCTCCGGTTCGTCCGTCGCGACGGGCAGAAGTGGAAGCAGATCGCCTGGCGTGAGAAGCGCGACAGCGACGAGTTCTGGGCGGATCACCACAACCCGCGCGCTCCGCACGTCATCTACGGGCACCAGCCCTGGCGCTCGACGCGCGCGCACGTGAATGCGACCGGGATCGATCTCGGCTGCGTGCACGGCGGTGCGCTCCTGACGCTCGTCATCCCGCGCGGCGAGCGCGACCCGGCCGAGTGGCGCTACCAGGTCACGAAGGCCGACCGCGTCTACTGGTCGGCTCCCGACGGCTCTTCGGCGTTTCTCCTCGACTGAGGGGAGCGCCGTTTTCTTATTTTTTGGCTAATCTTCGCAAGTAAGAAAGCGAAAGCGTTGACCTTTTCCGCTCATTTCCGTATACTTTCCTCGCAATTTTTATCGTGGCCTTAACAGTGGATAACCCTTCCGAAGCCCGGAAGGGCGAAGGAGGGTGAACTGTGGACAACAAGAAGAAACAACTGTTGCCGACCTCGGATGCGAAGTATTACGGGTTCGCCATGCGCATCGTCGCCGATTTTGGCGCGACGATCGCGGTGCCCGCCGTGGTCGCGACGTTTGCGGGGATCTGGCTCGACCGGAAGTTCGGAACGATGCCATGGCTCCTTCTTGTCTGTCTTGGCCTTGCGTTCGCGCTGACCGGGCTCATGATTTCCCGGAAAGCAAAAACGTACGCCGAACAGTTCGATCGGTTGAACAAGAATGAACAGGTATGATCTCGGTTGCGGCTGAACCTATTTTTTCTCTGGGAGGCATCTCCATCACCAACTCCATTCTTACGGGCTGGATCGTTGTCGGACTGTTTGTGATCGTCGGATTAATCGTGCGGAAGGGCGCCACGCTCGCTCCGCGCGGTTTTTTGAATCTGGTCGATACGCTCGTCGAGTTTTTGCTCGGCGAGGTGGAGAAGGTGACCGGGGATAAAAAGCGCGCGCGGCTGTTTTTTCCGGTCGTGGCTTCGCTGTTCTTCTTTATCTGGGTGTCCGATTGGATGGGGTTGCTCCCGGGGATGGGATCGATCGGCTTGCGCGAAGGATCGGATCTTATCCCGCTGTTTCGTCCGGCGACGAGCGATCTCAATTTCACCCTCGCGATCGCGGTGTTCTCGATCGTCCTTTCGCACGTGCTCGGGGTGGTGATGCTCGGACCGGTGAACCATGTCAGCAAGTTCGTGAACATCCGCGGCATTCTCCGTTCGATGAAGCATGGCCCCATGGCGATCGTCGTCGCGGTGGTCGAATTCATGGTGGGGCTGCTCGAGATCGTGAGCGAAGTCGCGAAGACGCTGTCGCTCGCGCTTCGGTTGTTCGGCAACATCTTTGCCGGCGAGGTGCTGCTCACGGTCATCTACGGCCTGGTCGGATTTCTCGTTCCGCTGCCGTTCGTCTTTCTTGAATTGCTGGTCGGGGTGATTCAAGCAACCGTTTTTTCCATGCTCGTCCTGGTGTTTTTGACGACGATGACGTCGTCACACGAGGAAGAGCATGCAGAAGCGGCTCATTAATTTATTCATTACTAATTCAGAAGAAACACTATGACGCCAGACATGATTCGAATGATCGCCAGTGCGTTCGCGATGGGAGTCGGTGGGATCGGGCCGGCGCTCGGCATCGGGTTCATCGGCATGAAAGCGATGGAAGGGATCGGCCGCAACCCGGAGGCCGCAGGCAAGCTGCTCGTCCCGATGTTGCTCGGCATGGCCTTCGCCGAAGCCGTGGCCATCTACTCGCTCGTCGTTGCCCTCATCATCCAATTCGTCCTCTAGTCAATGGACGTTCAGCTTCGTTCATCGAGGCTGAGGTTCGAGGATTAGATCTACTGCTATGCCTGAATCGACCGCAACCAATACGCAAACGACCGCGCTGACGGAAAAGCCGACGGGGATCGCCGCGCTCGGGATTAATCCGGTGTGGTTCGGGTTCCAGCTCCTGAACTTCCTGATCGTGCTCGCGATTTTCTGGAAATGGGTGTACGGACCGATCGTGAAGAAACTGGACGAACGCGCGGAGACGATCGAGAAGGGGATCAAGCAGTCGAAAGAGATCGAAGAGCGCGTGGCCAAGCTCGAAAAAGAACGTGCCGAGGTGATCGGGCAGGCGAAGGCCGAAGCCACGAAAATTCTCGAGAGCGCCAAAAATGACGGCGACGTGCGCCGCACCGAAATGGTCGCCAAGGCGAAAGAAGAGGTCGCTCGCGTGGTGAAGGACGGCAAAGCGCAGCTCGCCAACGAAAAAGAGGCGATGAAGGCCTCGTTGAAAAAGGACATCGCGGAACTGGCGGTCGAGGTGGCGCGCAAGGTGCTCGCGGAATCCGTCAACGAAAAAACGTCTCACGCCATGGCGGAACAGGCCGTTGATGAGATGACCAAGGTATGAAAACGAGCGCACGACAACTGGCGCGCGCCTACGTTTCGCTCTGCGAAGGAAAAAGCGGCAAAGAACTAGAAGCGGCGGCGAATGGATTCGTCCGATTTCTCGCGGAGCGTCACGAGCTCGGCAAGTGGCGCGAGGTCATGCGCCAGGTCGACGGGGCCTGGAAGGAAAAACACGGGGTCGCAAACGTGCACATCGTGTCTGCTCACCCACTGACGAAGAAAGCGCTCGCCGCGCTCGAGAAAGCAAGCGCCGGCGCCTCGCTCGTGCACGACGTAGACCCGACGCTGATTGCCGGCGCGGTCATCCGCATCGACGACCGTATCATCGACGCCTCCGCTTCCGGACAGCTCGCGGCTCTCAAATCCAACCTGGCCGCCTAACGACTCTCTATGAATTCAAAAAACGACATCATCGACGCGCTTCGCAAACAGGTGGACGCGTTTAAGACCGAAGCGAAAGAGCAGAAGGTCGGCACCGTCATTTCCGTCGGTGACGGCGTGGCGCGCATGAGCGGACTGTCGGATTGCCAGGCGTCCGAAATGTTGATGTTCCCGGGAGACATTTTCGGCGTGGCGCTGAACCTCGAAGAAGAAACCGTCGGGGCGGTCGTCCTCGGCGACTCCTCGAAGATCAAAGAGGGCGACACGGTGAAATCCACGGGCCGCATTTTGTCGGTTCCGGTTTCGGACGACGTGATCGGTCGCGTGATCGATCCGCTCGGCAACCCGGTCGACGGCAAGGGCGAGATTCGCTCGAAACAGTTCAACCCGATCGAGAAACTCGCGCCCGGCGTCATGACGCGCAAATCCGTCGGCGTTCCGCTCCAGACCGGTATCAAAGCAATCGACGCCATGATCCCGATCGGCCGCGGCCAGCGCGAGCTCATCATCGGCGACCGCGGCACCG
>CAZOPY010000008.1:0-16676 GCA_964581945.1 uncultured Gammaproteobacteria bacterium
TCAATTCGTACTCTCCGTTCCCCCGTACCGTTCGGGTACCGTGATCGACGGCCAGGTGCTGTTCGACGACGTCGGACACCCCGACGCCAGCAACGTCGACGGCAAGACGCTGGTGATCCAGGTCGTGCCGCCCGATCCCCGCGACGTCCTGACCCCCGCGAACGCGGTGGCCACGATGGTGGGAGGGGTGGTCATGATCCCCTTCCAGTTCACGCCGGGACGCGACGGCCCGATGTCGATCGAGGTCCTGGACCCGAGCGCGCTGCCGCCGCAGATCCTCTCGAGGGCGATCCAGGTCGTCCCCGCCGTCGCGGCTGCGCAGCCGCAGCAGGCGCCGCCGGCGGCGCCACGACAGGCGCAGGCACAGCAGCCCGCGCCCGCCGCGCCGCAGGTCGGCAAGCTCGATCGCATCCTCGACGCGGTGATCGAGATCGTGAAGGGGATCTTCGCGCCCAACCCGATCGGCGGGTTCGTGGCCTTCGTCATGCTGTGCATGATCCTGCTCTGCAGCGGAATCGTGTTCTCGATCGGCAAGTCCTACGCGGACAAGCCGGCCGAGCACGCAGCCGCCAGCGCCGATCCCAACACGACGAAGCACCCGGCTGGGTACACCCCGGCGCCCGCCGCACCGGCGCCGGCGCCCGCGCCCGCACCGACGCAGGCGACGACCTCGCCCGCTCCGGTGGCGGACCCTCCCTGCCGCAAGTGCAGGCCGCTGTAGTCCCCGTCCGTTCTGCGCAAGCAGTCCGGGCGGGTTTTCAATTCTCGAGGTTTCGTGTATACTCCCCTAACTATGGATCGCGTCCGCATCAATAAATATCTGGCCGATTCCGGCGTGTGCTCGCGACGCAAGGCGGACGATCTTGTGGCATCCGGAAAAGTGCTGATCAACGGGACGCCGGCGCGGCTCGGCGACACCGTGTCTTTGGAGGATCGCGTGGAGTATCAGGGGCGGCTGATCCGGCCGGTCAACAAAAAAATCTACCTTGCGTATCACAAGCCGTTCGGGGTGATCACGACCATGGATAAGAACGCGGACAACTCGATCGCCCGCGCGATCAAGACGCCGTCGCGCGTGTTTCCGATCGGACGTCTCGACGTGCAATCCACCGGACTCATTCTGCTTACGAACGACGGCGATCTGGCGCAGCAAATTCTGCACGCCAAATTCGGCCACGAAAAAGAATACGTGGTCGGGGTGCACAAAGACGTGAACGTGGAATTCCTGAAACGGCTCGAACACGGCGTGGTGCTCGATGGAACAAAAACGGCGCCGGCGAAAACGACGCAGCTGGAACCGCGCCGTTTCTCGATCACGATCACCGAAGGCCGCAACCGCCAGGTGCGCCGCATGTGCGAAAAACTCGGCTACGAGGTGCTCTCGCTCAAACGCGTGCGCGTTTCCTCGATCGAGCTCGGGGATCTGCCGGTCGGCGCCTCGCGCCCGCTGACCGACGAAGAAATCGAAAGCCTGAAACAGTAACACCCTCGATGGCGAGGGTGTTTTTGATTACGTCGGGAGTTCGAACCAGAAGGTGGTTCCCTTTCCTTCGTCGCTCATGAATCCAATCTTGCCGCCGTGCGCCTCCACATAGTACTTCGCGATCGAGAGGCCGAGTCCGGACGAATCCGGTTCCATCTGCGGGGCGTTTGTCGCGCGGAAGAACCGCTGGAAGATGTTACCCTGTTCGGCGATCGGGATGCCGATCCCCGTGTCTTTGACCTCGACCCGGACCTTGCCGGCTGTTTTTTTAAGGGTGATCGTGATCTTTCCTTTCTCCTTGGTATAAATCACGGCGTTATCAAGCAGCTTTTCGAGCACGGCGCGAATCTGTTCCGCGTCCATGTCGAGAGGCGCCAGCGGCGACTTGGGCGGAACGAACGCCACCGTAATTTCTTTCGCCGCCGCTTTCTTCATCTCCAGCATCACGGACCGGATCAACCCTTCGAGCGATGCCTTCTCTTTGTTCATGCGGACCCGGCCCTCTTCGATGTCCATGGCAGTCAACAGGTCGTTGATGCGACGGATGACGTCCACGTCGGCCTGGTAGGTAATGCGCACGAATTCTTTCTGTTCGGGTTTCAGCACCCCGAGGTCTCCGGCGAGCAAGGTCTCGAGGTTCCAACGCACGGCGTTCAGAGGCGTACGCAACTGGTGGCTGACCGTGCGGATGAAGGTCGTCTTCAGCGCATCGAGCTCGCGCACGCGCGCCTCGGCCTGCTTGCGCCCGGAAATGTCCCGCGACGTGACCACGAACCCTTGAATGGCCGGATCGCTCAACAGGTTGTCACTCATCGCGCCGAGATACCGCCACGATCCGTCCTTGTGACGAAAACGAAGTTCAATTTGCGGACCGAACCCTTTTTTCTTGAGCCGCTCACGGAACGTTGCAAGCGTCATCTCAACATCATCCGGGTGCACGTAATCAAAAATGAACTGGCCGATCATTTCCTCGGGACGATAGCCGAGCACGGATTTGAGCGACGGACTTTGGTAGGTGATCTTGCCGTTGCGATCAAGAATCGTGATGATGTCGGAGAGATTTTCCACAAGATGCCGGAACCGCTCTTCGGTTTTCTTGAGTTCTGCGGTCCGTTTCTCGACGCGATCCTCAAGCGTCGCGTTCAACCGGCGCAGTTTGCGTTCCGCCTCCTTTTGCTTCTGCTGCGCAGACTCCACGTGATCGATGGCCTCGTTCATGTACGTGGCGATCTGCCCGAATTCGCTTTTGGACACGAGCGGAATGCGGTAGCCGTAATCCCCTTGCTTGAAACGCTCCATGCCGTTGAGCAGCAAACGCAACGAGGAGATGAAAACAAGAAGAATGTTTAGGAGCACGCCTAAAATAAAAACCGCCACCACGGCGACAAAAACGGATGTGAAGGTGCGATCTGCGGCAACTTGAGCGGCGAGTGCGGCGCCCGACGTTCCCGCAAACGCTCCCTCGCTCTGTGCGGCAACCGCGAGTGCATGCAGGAGGCGGAGTTCGTACAGCCCAAATCCGATGACCACCACGGCCAAGAACACCAAAACGACGGTGATTTGAAATGAGAATTTCTTGAACACACCTATGACTTGGGTGACAGGAACGCACGAACCCGTTTCCCGGCCGCAAACAGGAGGGCAACGCCGCCGAGCTGACAAAGGAATTCGCCGAATTCCCCGCCCTCATCGGAAACAAACGGAAACAGCCCGAGCGTCTCAAACAAATACTCCCAAACATGCAGCAAGATGAACAACGCGTTCGCCAGGAAACAGAAGTTCACGAAATTTTTGAGTCGATCGTTGCCGACATACAACTGCTGCGTCCGAATGATGGCGATCTGAAGAAAGAAAAACAGGACGGCCAGCAGGTGCTGAATCCCTTGATCGGTCGCGAACAGGAGGATGTTGTACGGCGTCGGTGGCAGTTCGAAGATGTCTACGGTGCCGATCGCGCGAGCGGCGGTCGGGACGAGCAGAAAGGCGACATACGCCGCGACGAGCACGCCGGCTGCGACCTTGGCGCGCTTCGGTTTGCCGAGCGGGGTTTGCGCAGCAAGCAAACGGAAGATGAACAGGAAGAAAAAGAGTTGGCCGAGGTAAAACACGATGTGACGGACCCACATGTCCGTCATCCCGGCCGGCGTCAGGAGTTCGGGTTCCATGCGGAAAAATTCCAGGTTCTTGTACGCCGGCAGAAGCAAACACGCGAACAGGAACCAACAACCGATCTTCGACGACCAAAGCGATCGCGCGAACACCAACACAAGCGCGAGCGAGAGCAGAAGACTCACCATGAGCGCGATCTGGGCCGGTTCCGTACCGATATCCAAGGTAAACATATCCCCCTAATTACCTTCAGTATACCACACGATCGCAAAATGGCTGGTTGTGGACGTATTTTCGAGGTCCCCGAGGATCCGTGCGGAATTGGTATGGAGGACGACCTCCGGATCGTAGAAACCGCGCGCATCGGCAAGCGAACCGAGCGCCCAGAGGCAATTCGGACAATCGCTCTGGTCTGCATTGTCGAGGTCAGCGATAGCGTCGAGGTCCCCGCGCATGATCGCGTCGAGCGTGCGCGCATCCATTTCGTCCGCGGTCGCAAGCGACAGGTAGTGCGAGAAGTCGCTACTCACGATCACGATCGTCTGGTCATCGATAGCGGTTTCAAGAAGCGCCACGAGTTCGGTCTGCTTCGCCTTCCAGGGGATGTCCTGCGAAATGACGAGCGGCGTGACCGGGACGTTTGGAAAGTAGTGCGCGATGAACGGAAGCACGGCGTAAATCCCGTGTTCGGTTTTGAACAGGTCCGCGTTTTCCGTCACGAGCGGCGAACCGAGCAAGACCGCGAGCGTTTCCTGGTCCGCGTCGACCTCGCCAAACAGCGTCGCATACTCGCCGTTCACCGTGCAGAGCAGCGTCTGGCAGTGATGAAAGTGATCCGGTGAAACGAGCAAGATTTTCGAGAAGGTCTGCCCTTCGAGCATCTTCACTCCTGACGCGATCGTCTCGTCTGCCGTGAGGTGATGCGGAACGATGAGCCCGCGAATCGTCCGATCGGTCGGTGGTGTGATCTTCTGGTCCGCCGCGTAGATCCCCTCCATGAACGGCTGGAGCGAGAGGTACGGGTTCGCGTAGCTCACAGGCGCGGGGAGCGCGTTCGGGGGCGCGGGCCGAGCGATCCATCCGGCGAATGCGAAGATCGCCCCGCCGATGAGGAACGGGGCGATCTTGCTGAATCGTTGTCGTGTGAGTCGGATCATTTCGTGAGATCGAACAGGGGGTCGTACCAATCGTTCTCCTTCGGCCAGGTTGCGTCATCCGTATATTGGTACGCGTCGTACGGATTTTCGGTCGGCTGGTAGAAGTTCTTCTGCCAGTCCTCGTCCGTTTTGCGCGGACCGCCGTACCCTTCGCGGAACTCGTAATGCGAGGAGGTAAACCCGACCGTGAGGCGCGGTCCGTTTGCGTCCTCGATCGCCGTGAAAATCACGTACGGGACGCCGGTCCCTTCGTACAGAATCTCCGGCGGGTGTTCCTTGTCTCCGCCTGTGTGCACGTCCGCAAGCAGCGGCGTGCGGCGATTTTTGATGTCGAGAATCGGGCCCTCGACGGACAGGGGCTGTGAGGTGCGCAGGTCGTTGACCATGCCGATGCGCAGCGCCTCCCAATCGCTGCCGTCGTCGATCGTGTACACCGTGCAGGTCACGCCCGAATCGTCCGTCTCCTCGCTATGACTGATCGTCTCGTTCATCGTCTCATCGGCGAGTTCTCGCGTCGTAAACGTCTGCGCCTTGTCCATCAGATTGATGAAGTTTTCAAGCGCGCCCATGTTCGTGAGCGAGAACCCTTGGTCCTTCAGCCCCTGATCCAGACGTTTCGCCAGGAAGCTCAAGCGGTTGTACGCCTCGAGGTCCGGCTCGACGTACCCCTTTGGCGGCGGCGGAACCTGGCGCGGATCGCACGCCCCCGGCCCGCCTCCGCCCATTTCCGCGAACGACTGTTTCGCATACAAGAGCGTCGCGTGGCGCAGGTCGGTCCAGAACGCATTCGCGGTCATGAGCGTTTTCGCGTCCCAAGCCATGGACTGCATGAAGCGCGGGAGCTCATCCTGATGCATCTGTTGCCAATCGAACAGGCCTTTGATCGTCCAGAGCCAGCCGTAGTAGATGTTGCCCTGCCAGTCGGCGTCCGCGAGCGTCGCATTCTGCGTCTCGAGCTCGCCCATCGCCTTGTCGACCGCTTGCGCCGCCGTCCCCTTATAGAAATCCAGCTTCGGAATCTGCGTCTTGGCGTAATCCGAACCGAGGAGCGTCATCACCTCGAGCGCGGAGGCCATGTGCGGAAGCTTGCCCGGGTAGCCCGGACGCGGCGCTTCGTCGCCTTGCGTGAGATACCCGGTCCAGTACGAATCGAGAATGAACTTGCCGCTGAAGAACCGCATCCCTTTTGTCAGGAGCAGAACGTCGGCGGAATTGGCCGTGCCAGAGGTCGGATACAGCGCGGCGAGGTCTTTGATTTTCGGATTGTGCGCCTTCACGAGATACTCCATGGCCGCAGCCGTCGGGTCCGCGCTCCCCTTGCCAGCCTCGAGTGCGGCGAAGTAATCCGCTGGCATGAGATCATCGCTCGATCCGACCAGGAAGTTAATCGCGGCCTCAAGCTTGTTGTAATCGGCGAGCGCTTGCGGGTTCTCCGCGAGCAACTGAGTCACATCGTAGGCGTAGGTGGTGAGCTCCGGGCTCTTCAGGAAGAACGGAAGCATGATGTACCACTTCATCCCGCGGAAATACTCTCGGCGCAGCGAGCTCGAGGTGTAGTCCGCGCGCGGCGTGAATTGCGTGAAGTCGACCAGGAACTCCGTGTCATTGGCTTCGGCGTACGCTTTGTATTCATCGTAAAACACCGTCGGCAGATAGCGCTCGTCCGCGTCAAAAACATGTTTCACGTCCGCAAGCACCGCCGTTTCGCTTTCGGCATCCAGGCCGAGCTTCTTCACGAAGGCCGCCGCGTTCTCATACGTGTCGACCGTGACATCTTTCGTCTGCCAGTCGGCCATGACCTGCGCCGGATCCCGCATCACGTCGGAACCATAGTAGTCCGCGTTCGAGAGCGGCTGCGCGGCGGTCGAGAAAATCGCATCCGCGACCGCGAAATAGTTACGGACCTTCATCCACGCTTTTTTGTCCGCGTCCGAGATGGCGGCCTTCATCTTGGCATCGGCCTGGCTCTCGAACGAACTCGTGAGCGACGTAACGGACGGATAGAACGTCGTGTTCTCCATTTCTTTCAGGAGCTCGGTGTACAGATTGTTGAAGGAGGTGAAAAAGACGTCCGAGGTGAAGAAAACGGAATTGGCCTGCGAGCGCATTTTATAATCTCGCGATCCGGCGATGGCGTTATAGAGCGACGGAAACTCGCGCGCGTAATCGGCTTCCGTTCCGCCGCCTATGTCCGGTCGGATCGACGTATCGAGCAGATTCTTGACCACGAACTTGCGGTCCGCGAGCGCGGCGAGCTCGTCGCTCGTGAACGTGAACCCGTAGGCGTCTTCCATGTCCTTCACGTTCTGGATGTCACCCGCGTCAAAATCCTTCGCCACGGCCGCGTTGATGTTGGTCGTAACCGGTTGATAGACGACGCTCGCGCCGAACGTGCTCGCGGCCGGGACGGTCCACGACGAGGCGGTCTCTGGCGGCGCGTTGACCGCGTTGCTCGGCGCGTTCCCCGTCTGCGGGACCGAGGTCTGGCTCAAGAGATAGATGACCGCCGTCCCTGCCACAACCGCCAGCGCCGCGCCTCCCCAGACCAAGTAATTTTTAGACATACAAATAATGAGTGATTGAAGACACTATAACATACGGACAGGGCTTGCACGGATTACAGGCTTCTCCCCACCCTGACCCTTGCACGGTTTTTCGGGCTTTGGTACCATATCGCCGTCTACAAACGGACCGGTGGTGTAGCCCGGTTAACACGTCTCCCTGTCACGGAGAAGATCGAGGGTTCGAATCCCTTCCGGTCCGCCAGACAAAAAACCCTCAGCAGAGCTGGGGTTTTTTTGTTTGATTGGCCGCACTTCCTTGACGGGTTGGCTATTTCCAGGTACGCTTGCGCCGTCCAAATGCCCATCTCGATCCGGAGATGGCGTTGGACGGAGTCCAGCAACCATGCCTACCGGCAGCGTATGCGAAGGATGCAAGCAGTGCATCCCCATCGGCAAGGAAGTGAGCGTCTTCGTCAACGGCAGGCTCGTCGGCGAGATGCACTCGCACTGCGAAGCGGCGACGAAGCGCAAGTACCCGACGGCGACCTTCGGCCCGGGCGTCCTCGTCCCCAGGACGAAGAAGAAGCGGGAGGAGAAGCCGCCGACGGCGCGTCCCGATCTTCCGGGGTACGGAGGCGCCAAGGGCCGCAACGTGCTCAGCTACCGCGCCGAGGATCGGACCTCGAGGTAGTCCCGCCTAGCGGAGATCGCTCGGGGATTCCCGTCCCCGACCTCTGCTGAATCAACCGCCGTCTTGCGTCCACCGCGACGCCCCGCCTCCGTCTCGCCTCGCGAGACTTTTTTGTTACGCCGCTTTTTGCGCAGGAGCCTGTTCCGGTTTCGCGACCAAGAGCGCGATCTGATTGCGGGCGTCCGACATCCGTTCGCGCAGTTTCTTGAGATCCGGATCGTTCATTTCCATGGCGGAGAGTTGCTGTTCCGTTTTTCCGGATGCGGCCGCGCGCATTTCTTGATTTCGCTGGCTGTATTGTTGGAACGTTTCGACGAGCACGGCGTTCGGATCCGGAACGGTTTCCTTTGGCGACTCGAGCCTGCCCGCGGCCGCGTCTTCCACGGCGCGGCGAAGGCGATCCAGCTGCGTTCCCCATTTCTTTTTCATCGCATCAATCTGTGTCTGATCCGACAACCCAGTCAACACCTTTTCATTGAAGACGGTGGTCACGGCCTCTTTGGCCGCTTCGAGAGTGAGGGCGGGCGACTCGGCTTCCGGCGCGGCAAAATCCTGTCTGATCGCCTCGGCCGCTGCGGGTGGCGTGGTAGGCGGCGCTTCGGCGGGCGCAGGAGCGGGGGCCTTCGCCGCTTCGAGCGCGCGTTGTTCCGACAGATCGCGCGCCGCAAGTCCGAGACGCCACTTGGCTTCGCCGATCAGGCGCTTCATGTCTTCGTCCGAGGCCTGTTGTTCGGTCGAAGCGACGGCGATTTCGAGCGCCTGAAGATCGCGCTCGATCGATTGAACCTCGGCGGCCAGTTGAGTCGCGTCCATGTCCGCCAGACGGTTGGCATAGTCTGCCTGCGCCGGCGCATCCGGCGCGTGCGGCTCGACCGTCTCCATGTATCCTTTTGGAAAATCCTCTTTGATCGCCGTGGCGACAGTTTCCGACACAGCTGGCGGCGCCTCTTCGCGCTTCTTGATCGCGTTCGCCACCTTCGCCTCCATGGCCACAAGATCGCGATAGGCGGCTCCGGCCTCGCTTTCTGCGGTCGGCCGTCCGGCTCCAAGGTCAAAGGCCTCTCGCGGTGTCACCTGCTTGAGCGTCCGGGCGCGCATGTCCTGGACCTGCTCGAGCAGCGATTGCAATTGCTCCGGCGACAGATCGTCAAACGAACCCTTCTTGTCGAGGGCGGCGAGCGCCTGTCGTTCAAGCGCGAGCTGGCCCTCGATTTGCTTTTGAACCATCTCTTCATCGTCCGCCTCCGCCGCATTCGCTCGCAAACTCTCGCGCGTGCGCCCGAGCGAGGTGACCAATCCAAGCAGGCGTTTTGCATCCAACGCTTCGAACTGCTTTGCCATGGTCTCCTTCGAAATCGGACCGACCGGTTTCGCTTCCGGGGTCGGCGCCTCTGCGGGCGCTTCCGGAGCTGGAGCCTCGGGAGCGGGTTCCGGTTCTACGGCCTTGTCCGCGTCTTCGATCTTCTTTGACTCTTGTTCCTTCGCAGCGGCAAGATCCGCCTTCATGGCATCCGTTTTTTGATCAAACTGCGCCACCGCCTCGGTGCGGCTCTCGTCTCCGATGCGACCGAGCGCGACCTTCGTCAACTCCTGATTCGAGGCGATCAACTTTTCGACGATTCCGCTCAAGCGGTCGACCATCTTTAGCATCACGGCGGTGGTCTCTTTTGCGGCACGACGATCCGCCTCGCCTTCGGACATCCCGCGTTCCCGATTCCGTTGTTTCTCCGATCGATAAAACGCATCAACGTCGCGCAACGTCTCGGGCGGTTTCTGCGGTTTCGGTTGCTCGGCCTCGGGCGCAGCCGGGGCGGTTTCCGGACGCGGGGGCGGTTCTTGGGCGGCCGGTGCCTCTGCGGCGTTCGGCGCCGGGACGGCCCGTCGCGGCCAGGCTTTTTTTGCCGGAGGGGGCGTTGCCGTCTCCGGAGGGGATGCTTCTGGCATATCAGGAAGGTTTGCGGTTGAACAAGGATTGGATGAATCCGCGGACGGTCACGATCTTGCGCCCCTCGGCCTCCTTGATTGTCTGATCAAGCAGCGCCTTGTGGTCCGCCTCGATCTGCCAGGCCTTCTGCTCGAACCGCGCAAGCGCTTCGGTCCCCTTGGCCACCGCCTCGTCTGGCGTGAGTGTTGCCATACGCGTGCATTAAACAATAACGAGATCGAACCCGGTCCCGTGTTCCCCACCGAGGACGAGCGCGAGCCGCATCCCGGATTTTACCATCTTGGTTTTTTTGAGATGCGCGAGCGCGCGTGCCGTGAATGCCTTGCTCGACGCGTGCGGGACGATGAACGGACGCACTCCCCAACGGATGTTCAGTTGACGCGCAACGTTTGCGGACGGGGTCGCAAGGAAAATCGGCACCTCCGGTCGCGACATGTTGAGCTGTTCGCTCCAGGGGGCAAGAAAGGTAGCGGTGAGCACGCCGTCGATGAATTTTTGCGTGGCCAGATTCTCGAGTGCGTGGCTGACCGTCAGCTCCATGCTCCCGTTCATGTCTTTGGTGAGCGGCACGTCGTCGAACGCGGACGCTTCGGCCCGCGCCGCGATCTTCGCCATGAACGCGACCGTCTCGACCGGATGCGCGCCGGTAGCGGATTCGCCCGACAGCATGACCGCGTCCGCATGATCGATGACCGCGTTGGCCACGTCCGACACCTCAGCGCGGGTGGGACGCGGGTTTTTCGTCATCGAGTCCATCATCTGGGTTGCAACCACGACCGGTTTCCCGGCCAGGCGGCACTTCTCGATAATCTCCTTTTGTCGGATCGGCACGTCCTCGGCCGGAATTTCGACCCCGAGGTCTCCACGCGCGACCATGATCCCGTCGACCGCCTCAAGAATTTCATCAAAGTGGGTGATCGCCTCATGCTTTTCGATCTTTGCGATAATGCGAGGCAACACCTGTCCCCTCTTCGCCGCCTTCTTGATGAGAGCGCGCAGCGTCCGGATGTCTTTCGCGCTGGTCACGAACGACAACGCGACCCAGTCCACGCCAGAACGAACCCCGAACGCCAGGTCCTTGCGATCCTTCTCGGTAATCGGCGAGACGTGCAGGGTCGAGTCCGGAAAATTCATCCCTTTGTGCGACGTCACCTTTCCGCCGTTCACGACCTTGGCAAACACCTCGCGGCCGAAAATTTTGGTGACCTTGATTTCCAGCAGGCCATCGTCGATCAAAATGCGATTACCGACCGCGACGTCCTTGTGCGTGTTCGCGTAGGTAACCGGAAACCGCGCAACATCTCCGGGGACGAACGTCTCCGTTCCGGTTTTGAGCACGACGGTCTGTCCCGCTTTCATCATCACCCCTTCTTCGGGAAGATTCCCGAGACGGATTTTCGGTCCCTGCAGATCTTGGAGGAGTGTGACCGGTTCCTTTTCCGCTTTTGCCGCCGCGAGCACGTTCTTCATTGTTTTGGTGTGGCTGGCAAAGGTGCCGTGCGAGAAATTCAATCGCGCGACATTCATGCCGGCGCGGATCATTTTGCGCAGCACCGGGGTGGACTGGCTGGCGGGTCCGATCGTGCAGACAATTTTCGTTCGTTTGGTCATAACGAGTCCGACTTAAATTCATCAAGCACGACATTCACCTGAAACGTCTCTCCATCTCGGAGCACCGTGAGCGTGATCGTGTCCCCGGGCTCGAATCGGCGTACCGCCTCCGACAGCGATCGGTCCTCGGTCAGGTCCAGACCGTTGATCTGCACAATAATGTCGTCGGTCTGCAACCCGGCTTTGTCCGCCGGACTGTCGGGAACCACTGCGGGCTCGTCCTCAAATTCGCCGTCCACGAGCAGCGCTCCGTGGTCTGCGTCGAGCGAGTCCGATTTCGCCATTTCCTTCGTCACCGTCACAAAGCGGACACCGAGCCAGGGGCGCACGATCCGCCCGCTCGTGGACACGTCGTCGATCACGTCCTTGACCTCGTTGATCGGGATGGCGAACCCGATCCCTTCTCCTTCGGAGCTGATCGCCGTGTTCACGCCGATCACTTCACCGAGCAGGTTGATGAGCGGTCCGCCGGAGTTACCCGGGTTGATCGCCGCGTCGGTTTGGATCGCGCCTTCGATAATCTCGTCGCCGTTGTCAAAATCATACGCCGACACCTTGCGGTTGATCCCGGAGACCACCCCCTTGGTCACGGTGTTGCGATATTCGGAAAGGGTGTTGCCGATTGCGATCACGGTCTGGCCGATGCGCACATGGTCCGAATCGCCGAGCGTCGCGGTCGGGTAACCGCTCCCCGGCACGCGCAAAAACGCGATGTCAAAAAACGGGTCGGTGGCCACCAAGGTCGCATTGAGCTCGAGCCCTTCGTTCGTCAGCACGACGAATTGCGACTTGTCTTCCGCCACCACGTGGCGATTCGTGACAAGCAGGCCGTCGGACGTCACGAAAAATCCGGTGCCGCCCGCGACCTCGATCAGTTCGTCCGGGTCATCGGAAATCGGCGTCCCTTCCGGGGCGTACGGGTCGGAAAAGGCGTACACCTCGTCCGGGGTCAGATCCGCCACGCGTTTTTTGACGATGATGCTCGCGACCGCGGGCGCAACCGTGTCGACCACGCTGATGGTCGAGGATTCCTCCTCGATCAGTTCGACCAGATGTTTGTCCGTCGTTCCATTCACTCCCGCGATGGGCGCGGTTCCAAACACCGGCAGCCCGGCGATCAGCCGCTGGCCGAGTATCCCGCCTCCGAACCCGAACACCGACCCAACGAACGCCGCGAGCGCGAGCGAAATGATGAGCAGCGTCGTGTGCTTGCGCGTGATCTCTTCCATATCATCTAGAGCTTCCCTTTCTTTTTCGGCACTCGTTTCACCTTGCCGGTTGAGAGCAACTTGCGCAACTCGTCTTCGAACGTACGCACATCCTCGAACGACCGGTAGACCGACGCAAAACGAATGTAGGCGACCTTATCGAACGTTTTGAGATTCTTCATCACGATCTCGCCGATATCTTTGCTGGTGATCTCCCCGCGTCGTTTTTTCTGAACGTCGCGCTCGACTTTATGCACCAGGCTCTGGAAAGCGGTCTCGGTGTACGGGCGTTTCTCGAGCGCTTTTTCAAGTCCGCGCACCAGCTTCTCGCGCGAGTACGCCTCTCGTCTCCCGTCACGCTTCACGACTGTGAGATCCAGGAGCTCAATTTCCTCAAGCGTAGAAAAGCGAAACCCGCACTTCTCGCACTCGCGGCGGCGGCGGATACTCGCCCCGTCCGTCGAGATGCGGGAATCGACCACTTTGGTGTCGTCGTGGTTACAGACGGGACATCTCATATCGAAGACAGTATAGCGGAAAACGAATGGATAAGAAAACCCTCGCTTGTGGCGAGGGGGAGTCAGGACGCGGCTGCGTGGCGGACCGCGTTCTGAAAGATCGCGAGGCCGAACGGGGGCGGGGCGTCGTCGCGGCGCCAGTTCGGGTGCTGCGTCGGGCGGACGAACCGCTCCGGGTGCGGCATGAGGCCGAAGATGCGGCCGGTCGGGTCGCACAGGCCGGCGATCCCGTTCGCGGAACCGTTCGGGTTGACCGCGTACCGGAGCGCGACCAGGTGCGCCTCTTCGAGCCGGTCCAGGACCTGGTCGGCGGCGAAGAATCGTCCTTCGCCGTGCGCCATCTGGAGCTCGATCCGGTCCGGCAGCCCCTGCGTGAACAGGCACGGGCTTTCCTCGACCTCGAGTTCGACCCATTCGCACTGGAAGTGGCCGGACGCGTTGTGGGCGAGCGTGGCGTGCATGTCCCCGAGCGTCGGAAACGGGAGGAGCCCAGTGCGAACCAGGATCTGGAACCCGTTGCAGATGCCGATCACCAGGTTGCCGGCCTCCACGAACGCCTGCATCTGATCGCGCAGGCGAGAGACGAGCTCGTTCGCGAGCACCTTCCCGGAGGCGATGTCATCGCCGTAGCTGAACCCGCCCGACAGGGCGAGGATCTGGTAGTCCGCGAGACGCTTCGAGCCGTCGCGGAGCTGGTTCACGTGGATGAAGTCCGAGACCCCGCCCGCGAGCCGGAACGCATGTTCGGTCTCGACATCGCAGTTGGTGCCGTCGGTCCGCAGGATGCAGATACGAGGGATCACGAGAACACCTCCTTCAGGGGATGCTTCCAGGCCTGCGTGAGCTCCGAGAGGAGCTTGCCGCCGAGATAGATCGAGCTCGCGGGGGTCGCGGACCACAGGCTCATCGCCTGCTCGTTCGCGGTCCATCCGATCAGACGGTACGGGATGTTGCCGAACACGGTCGGCAGGTCCGCGTCCGCGTCGATCTCGAGGACGAAGCTCCCGGCCATCTCGTTGAACAGGAGGCGGGCGGGGTCGCCCACGCCGAGCAGGTTCTTGCCGAGCCGCGCGCCGATCGCGCCGCCGATGCACATCTCCGTGACCGCGGCGAACACGCCGCCTTCGGACACGTCGTGGCAGGCGAGCACCTGGCCACTCCCGATCAGACGATGGACGGCGCGCAGCCGATCGCGCAGCTTCGCGAGATCGACCTTCGGGATGTTGGTCCCGGTCTTGCCGTACAGATCGTAGTAGACGGATCCGCCCATCTGGTTCGCGTTCAGCTCGCCGACCAGGACGATCTTCGAGCCGAGACGCTTGAAGTCCGCGCTCACCGTCTTGCCGACGTCCGGGATGCGGCCCAGAGCGGTGACGCAGAGCACCGGCGGGATGTCGATCCGCATGCCGTGCTTCAGGTAGGTCGAGGACAGCGAGTCCTTCCCCGAGACGAACGGGATCTCGAGGATGCGCATCGCGTCGACGATCGCGTCCATCGCGTGGTCGAGGCCGCCGAGCCAGTGCTCGTTCGGCGACGGCCAGATGAAGTTGTCGACGAGCGCGCACTGGTCCGGGTCGCCGCCGACGGCGACCAGGTTCGCGAGCGCCTCCGCGATCGCCCAGCACGCGCCCCAGTACGGGTCCGCGCGCATGAGAATCGGGTTCAGGCCGTGCGCCACGATGGCGCCGTACGGCTTGTCCGGCAGGGGCTGGAGCACGACCGCGTCGTTCGGGCCGTCGTCGTTGATCCCGCCGTAGGGCGGGAGCGCGTTCATCGCCTGCACGCCATGATCGTACCCGCGGACCACCGGCTCCTTCGAGCAGATGTTCAGGTGGGCCACGACGCGCACCATGTCGTCGAACAGATCGCCCGACGGCGGGGACGGGACGTCCTCCTCCGGCGGGATCCAGTTCGCGGCGAGGGTGCGCGGCGGGAGGCCGTGATGCAGGAACTCCATGTCGAGGTCGCACAGCGTTTCGCCATCGTAGAAGACGACGAGACGGTGCGCGTCCGTGAACAGACCGAGCTCGGTCGCTTCGACGTTCAGGCTCTCGCAGATCGCGAGCACGCGCGCGACGTTCTCGGGCGCGACCGCGAGCACCATGCGCTCCTGGCTTTCGGACACCCAGATCTCCCAGGGCGCGAGGCCGTCGTACTTGAGCGGCGCGCGCTCGAGGTGAACGAACACGCCGGTGTCCTTGCCGATCTCGCCGATCGCCGAGGAGAAGCCGCCCGCGCCGCAGTCCGTGACCGCGACGATCAGGTTCTCGTCCCGACACCGGATGAGCGCGTCGCTCGTCCGCTTCTCTTCGATCGCGTGGCCGATCTGCACCGCGTTCGCGTTGACGCTCGCGGTTCGATCGGTCATCGCGGCCGAGCTGAAGGTGGCCCCGTGGATCCCGTCGCGGCCGGTCTTTCCGCCGATCACGATGATCCGATCGTTGGGGCGCGGCTTGCCCTTCTTCGCGCGCGACTCCGGCAGGATGCCGACCGCGCCGACGATGACCGTCGGCTTCGCGCGGAAGTCAGGGTGGAAGTGGAAGCTGCCGTTGGCGGTCGGGATCCCCATGCGGTTCCCATAATCGCGCACCCCGCGCACCACGTGGCGCAGCAGGTAGTCCGGGTGCAAGCACCCGGGCGGGAGCGTCCACACGTTGGTGTCGAGGTTCGGCGGCGCCAGGCAGAACATGTCCATCGACAGGATCACCTTCGCCCCCTGCCCCGTGCCGAGGATGTCGCGGATGACCCCGCCGGTGCCGGTCGCGGCGCCGCCGTACGGCTCGAGCGCCGACGGCGAGTTGTGCGTCTCGACCTTCACGCAGATCGCGAGGTCGTCGTAGAAGCGGATCACCCCCGAGTTGTCGTCGAAGGCGGAGACGATCAGCGTGTCGTGCCGGCGCGCTTCGTCCTTCAGGCGCGAGAACAGCGAGGCCTTCGCGATTCCGTCGACGATCAGCGTGGCGGCGAACGTCTTGTGGGAGCAGTGCTCGCTCCAGGTCTGCGCGATCGTCTCGAGCTCCCCGTCGGTCGGGTCACGCCCGAGTTCGACGAAGTGCGTCTGGACGACGCGCATCTCGTCGATGGTGAGGAACAGCTTGTCACGGGAGAGCGCCATGAGCGCGTCGTCGTCCATCCCGCGGATCGGGATGATCGTGATCGCGCCGCGCGTGCCGGTGATCGTGAGCGTGACAGGACTCGGGAACGCCGCATGCTCGTCCTTCTCCAGATCGCACTCCATGGCGCGATCGAAGGTCAGACGAAACGCCGCATCGTCCGAGATGAGGCACTGCACCGTCTTGTTGACGAGCAGACGCTTGAGCACGAGCAACAGGTCGTCCTCGCTCAGGCCGCCTTCGAACGCGTACTCGGTGCTCGAATCCGCCGCGAGGAGCGACATGATCCCGAGATCGTGCGCCGCCTTCTCGTTACGCCCCAGCTTTCGGGGGTCGG
>CAZOPY010000009.1:0-16507 GCA_964581945.1 uncultured Gammaproteobacteria bacterium
GATGCGTTCGGTAACGCCCGCGTACTTTCGCGCCGCCGTCATCCTGCACCTCGTACTCGCCGCCGATGCGGCGCACCGTGTTCAGGAACGGAATGAGATGCTCGTGCACCGCGTCTTTGACGAACACGTCCCCGCGCGTCGCGAGACCGAGACAGGCGTAGCTGACCGCTTCGAGCGCGTCCGGCATCACGCGCGCGCGGCAGCCGTGAAGCTTTTCGACGCCGATGATTTCAATATGACGATTCAAGCCGACCTCGATAATCGCCCCCATCTTCTGGAGCATCTTGATAAGCTCGATCATCTCCGGTTCGACGGCGGCGTTCTGGATGACCGTGCGGCCTTTCGCGAGCACGGCGGTCAAAATCGCGGACTCGGTCGCGCCGACCGACGGATACGGAAGCTCCACGAGCACCCCGCGCAACCCGTTCGGCGCGGTCGCGTGGAATCCGTCCGCGCGCTGCTCGATCTGCGCTCCCATCTTCGTGAGCACGTCGATATGAAAATTCACCGGGCGCGGACCGATCTTGTCCCCGCCGACCATGGGCACGAACCCTTCCCCGGCGCGATGCATGAGCGGACCCAAGAACAACACGCTCAGCCGGTTCTTCTGCGATTGCGTGACCACCTCGGTCTGGTTGATCGTCTTCGTCTGCAGCGTGAGCGTGTGCCCGTCCCAGGACGTTACCCCGCCGATCACGTTGATGATCTCCTCCGTGATCGCCGACTCCTGCTGCTTCGGGACATTCTCGAGAATCACCGGCTCGTCCGTGAGCAACGAGGCGATCATCATTTTCGACGCGGCATTTTTCGCGCCGGAAAGTTCCACGGTTCCTTTCAAGGACGCCCCTCCTTTGATGTGGAATGAAGGCATAACGTTATTCTTTCTTTTTAAGACGAACCTGCTCCAGATGTCGCGGCGTCGCCTTCTCGACGATGCATTGCACGCCCCCGAGCGTCGCGGATTCTCCCCGACCCGGAATGTGGCCGAACTCTTTCAAGAGGAGTTCGCCGATGCGTCCTTCTCCGGGAATGAGCACATTGAAGAACAGATTGATCCGATCGATTTCCGTTTCGGCGTCCACGATGATTTCGGTTTTCGAGACGCGCATGATGCGCTCCGGCTCCACGTCGGTTTCGTGGATGAGCTCGCCGACCAGTTCTTCGAGCACGTCCTCGAGCGACAGCACGCCGACCACGTTGCCGAGCGTGTCGACAACCACCGCAAGGTGATCATTGTTCTTCGGAAAGTGTTCGAGAAGCGCGTCGCCGTTCGCGGACTCCGGAACAAACTTCGCTTCATGCGCGAGCGACGAGATGGTGGCGTCCTCTTTGCCCGCCAGAAGCGCTTCGAGCAGCGTGCGGACGTGCACGATGCCGTTCACCTTGTTGAAATATTTTTCGTACACCGGAATACGCGAATGTTTGAGCGCCGGGAGACGATCGCGGATCTCGCCCACCGTCTTGCTACCGTCGAGCGCCTCGACGTATTGCCACGGCGTCATCATGTCCCAGGCCGTGATGTCGTTCAGCTGAAAAACTTTGTGGATCAGCTCGCGCTCCGAGGTTTGGATCGCCCCGCTCTTCTCGCCGAGCTTGGTCAGCGCCTTGATTTCCTCTTCCGAGGTGGTCGGGACGCGGCGCGTACCGGTCAAGGGACCCGTGATGCGCTCGATCACCCAGATGATCGGCGAAAGCAGCTTCGTGAGCGTGGCGAGCGCGGGGGCGGCCGCGAGCGAAACCGCAAGCGCGTTGCGTTCGCCGAGCGTCTTCGGGATGATCTCGGAAAAGACGATGATCAAGAAGGTCAGCACGGCGGAAACCAATCCGACCCAGGCCGATCCGAACAGGTGGGCGACCATCGAACCGATCACGGACGAACCGACGATGCTCGCGACGTTATACACGATGACGAGCGTCATGATCGGCTTGTGCATGTTCTCTTTGATCGGCTTCAGCGCCGACCCTCCGCGGCGCTTGTGTTCGGCGGCGGTGAGCACGCTCGCAAACGGAACCGCAAAAAGCGCGGCTTCCGCAGCCGCGGCCAATCCGGATACCACGACGACCGCCAACGTCGTCAAAATCAGCTGGATCATAATCGGCGGTTACTCTAGCACGGACGGACGCATCCGTCACGGGTCAGGCGGGGTTTTCTCGCCACAAAAATTTCTTGAGCTCCTGGAACGCCCGGCCGCGATGACTGATCGCGTTCTTTTCCGTAAGCGACATTTCGGCACAGGTGCGCTTTTCACCTCTCGGCATGAAGATTGCGTCGTAGGGCAATTTCGTTCGCGGGGCTCCGTGCGATTCGGTGGTGATCTTCCCTTCCATCTTCCCGTGAAAGACCTGCTCCTTGCCGTCCGGCGACACGAGGACAAGGGCAGTCTCGAACCAGGCGTCACGTTTTCCCTCGGGCACATCCTTCAGCTGCGCGAGCGTGTAGCGCACGATCCCCTCGTCCCCGGCTCCCTCGCCGGCCCAGCGCGCCGATCGCACCCCCGGCGCCCCGTCGAGCGCGCGGATGCACACACCCGAATCATCCGCGACCGCCCACATCCCGGTTTTCTTCGCGACGAACTGCGCCTTTTTTCTGGCGTTCTCTTCGAATGTCTTTCCGTCCTCGACCACGTCCTCTTTCACGCCCGCTTCGTCCGCGCTCATGACCTCGATAGACATGTCGCTCAACAAATCGCGCATCTCCTGAACCTTCCCCGGATTGTGCGTGGCAAAAACGATCTTCATACGCATGGACTGTATCACGCGAACGGTGAACAAAAAAGTCTCGCTCAGAGCGAGACGAAGGTGAGATGGCGGTTTTTCTCTCGGAAGTCCTCGAGGAGGAACGTTTCCGCCTGATCGGCGGACACGCACCCCTTGTAGACCACCTCGATCACGACCTCGCGATCGTAGAACGCGTCGAGGTTCACGAGGTCTCGGCCGCCGGCGCCGCCGGGCCAGCGAATGGTGAACGAGAGCACCGGGTAGTGCGGGAGCTGCTCGCAGTACGCGCGGAACCCGCCGGTCTTCGGACGACGCACGCGCGTGAACTCCGGATCGGACTCGCCCGGCTTCCAGCGCGTGCCCTCGGGGAGGATTCCGACCGAGCAGCGGTCGGCGGCGGCGCGCAGCGCGAACGCCGTGATCGGATCGAGGTCCGCGCGCGAGCGGCTGATGAACAGGTATCCGAGCGCTTGCGCGAGCGAACCGAACGCCGGGAGCCGACGGAATTCGTCCTTCACGAGCCAGCGCGTTTCCGGAATCCCGAGCTCGTCGGCCATGAGCGTGCAGTACACCGTGTCGAGCGCGCTCACGTGGTTGCCGGCGAGAATGAACGGGCCCGTGACCCCGTCCGGAATCTGCGGGAGCGTGATCCGAACGCGGTGCCTGACGATCGGGAGCACCCACCGTCGAACGCGCTGCGCCCATCGCCCGACCCAGCGGCTGTTGCGCCGCCATCGTTCGGCGTCCGACAGACCGCGACGCGACAGCCAGAAGTCGCGCACGAGAATCGTCGGCCAGATCACGAAGAACAGGAGCACGCCGAAGCAGAACAGTCCGACGAGGAAACGAAGCTTGATAAGGAACGTCATTTCACCTCCGGAGGGCGAAGGTATCACACCGGCGAAAAAGTTCAAGAACAGAAAAGGACGGCTCACGGGAGCACGTCCTGGCGCGACCGACGAGCGAACTCGTCGGGGAGCGGTGGCCGGATCTACTCGATCCGGCCGGGGGCGGCGCGGCGCTTGCCGGCCTCGATGGTGCGCGGATCCCAGCCTTCGGCGTAGAACGGCTCGGCCTCGAGGTCGAGCTGTCCGAGCTCGGTCGAGGGCTGCGCGAAGGTCACGCGGACCACGTTCGAGGCGCGCGACGCTGCCTCGGCGTGCTCCGCGATGCGGAACGCGTAGCGGCCGCCGAGCACGACGAAGGTGATGGCGACGAACTCGCCGACGATCGGGTACCCGGCGAGGATGGCCCCACCGGCGATCATGCTGACGACGCTGCCGACGGCGAGGACGAGCCCGAACGGGTTCGACGGATGCTGAGAGTTCATGGAAACCTCGGCTCAGGCTGGCGGGAATACCAGCTTATGAGGCCTCTATAATACCACTTTTTGCCCCAAATGTCAAGGCAAAAAGAAGGCCGAAATTTCGCTAAAAATCAATAAAAAATCCGCGTTTTCACGCGGAGGAGGTGGTCGAATCCGGTCGGTTGGATTCGGCCGACGGCATGGGGGTGATGAGCGCCTGTTCGACGAAGCGATGGAACTCGCCCGAGCGGCTGGACGCCTCCCATTCCGAGAGGATTTCCGTGAGCTTGGACGTGGCTTTCGGGACGAGCTCGGGGTGCTTCAGCAGGTTCCCGAGCTCCGGCTCGTTCAGACGCGGCTCCTGGAGCAGGTCGGTCAGATCGCCGATCGCCTGCGAGCCGTGCACGGACAGGTAGCCCGCGACCGGCGCCATCTGGAACCCGCGCGAGAAGACGGCGTGCGCGAGGTGCCAGCAGTCGGCGAGCCTCGAGAGCCCGTAGCGGTCCGCGAGCTCGAGTGCGTGCAGGAGCGTCTTCGGGTCCTCGCACATGTCCGGGGTGATCCCCCGAAGGCTGCGGCGGTTCGACGCGAGCGTCGTCACATCCACGTAGAAGATGCGCTCCATGCGCTGCGCGCGATCCGAGTTGGTCTCGCGGCGGCGCGCGCGGTCGGTCCGGCGACGCAGGCCGTCGCAGAACTCGTGCATGCGCTCGATATCCTCGAGCAGCAGCTCGGCGTCGTCGAGGACGGCGAGCAGTCGGAGCGCGCGCTTCGACTTCGGGATGAGGTACTGGAAGTAGGCCACCACGACGGTCGCGGCTTCCGACAACGGAACATCGTGCAGGATCGCGGTCTGGCGCGTGTAGCGCATCAGCGCGTCCGTGATGCGCGGGCGGTTGCGCTCGCGCACGCGTGCGAGGTAGAGCGCACTCGCGATGATCTCCTCCGCCTCATCTTCCTCCGTGAGATGGAAGTACTTGAGGAGGTCGGTCCAGAGGGACCGGAGGGGTGTCGAGAACCAGACGGGAATCATTGCCACGTTTCCTCCGTTGGGGCGGCGTTAGTATGCCTGTTCTTCACGCGTCCGTCAAGGGTGTCTCAAAAAAGAAAACTCGCCGGGACCCGTCGGGCGGGTCGGCGAGAGAGTCAGCGGCGTCGGCGCGGAGGCGGATCAGAGGGAACGAGGACGCGGGCGCACAGACGCTCGAGGTCCTCGGAGAGCATCTCGACCGTGTGCGTGCTCGGCGGAGCATCCAGGAACTCGAGGAAGCTCCCGTAGAACCCTTCGTCGCGCCAGCGTTCGAGCTCGACGCGGAACAGGTTCGGGCTCGGGACCGATCCCGGACGCATGACGAGCTCCCAGAGCGTCGGCTGATCGAGCAGATCGTCTTCTGCGAGCTGACGCAGGACGAACAGCCACTTGAGCCCTTCCTGCTGCAGGAAGTGCACGAGGAGCGGACCGCGGATGCGGCAGGTGGCCGCAAGCAGGATGTTCTCGAGACAGTCTTCGAGCGTGATCGTCATCCCCGAGCGCGACTGCCAGGGAAGATCCAAGTCCGGGTTGTGCGCGAGGAATGCCTCGAGCGCATCGTCGAACAGGAGCGGATCATTCGCGAGCGTGGCCGCCGTTCCGGGCGGAACTCGCTTGGACAGCCGTTCGAGGATGGGGATGATCAGCTCGGCGAGACGAGACGGGATCTGTTCCGGATTCCCGCCGTTGGCCGCGCGCGAGAAGAATCGTCCGCGCAGCTTCACGAACAGGCGCGCGGTCGGCAGCGCATAATCGAACGGGTACCCGTACACCTCGCTCGCCGCGGCAAGCGTGAGGCCGAGCCCGGTCGCGTTCGGGTCCACGCCCATGTAGGCCGTGACAGCCTGGGCGATCGCCTCCGGCTTGCCGCCGCCGTGCTTCGCGACGGCAGCATTTGCCTGACGGCGGATCAGCTTCAGGAGCGCCACGTGCCATTCGGGCGGCACGCGCTCTTGAGCGAACAGGTGGCGTAGGCCACGCTCGCTCGTGATGTCGTCTTGCGCCGCCTGCGGCGGAGCTGGGCGTTTGCGCATGCACCCTCCGAAACGTGCTCGTCGCGCCAGTCGGACGAGACGGTCACGTTGCCAAAGATTCGACGCCGAGTCAAGCCGCGAGGTGTGTTGTCAGATAGGTCGCGATCGTTGCGGCCGTTTCGGCGCGCAAGGTCAACGGACCCAAACTCGCCGGCTCGATGTTCGCCTGCGCCGCCATCGCCGCGACCTCCTCCGGATCCCATCCGCCTTCGGGTCCGATAAAAATCCCGACGCGATCTCCGGCGTGCAGGGAAAGTTTTGCCGGCGGAAACGGTCGCGCATCCAGATCGAAAAAAATGTTCGCGGCGTTGGTTGCCGAATCCGCGAGCGCCTCGGTGAACGCGAGCGGGGCGCGTAGAAGCGGCAGACGCCCGCGACCGGACTGTTCCGCCGCTTCGCGCATGATCGTCTCAAGACGCGCCGATTTCACGCCGAGTTTCACCGTGCGCTTCGACAACAGCGGAACGATCTCAGTGACGCCGGCTTCCGTCGCCTTCTGCACGGCAAGCTCAAAATTCTCGCGTTTGAGGAGCGCAAGATACAGCACGACCGCGACCGCCGGGTCGTTTTCCAGCCGGACCGGTTTCGACAATTCCACCTCCGCTCCGCGCTTGGAAATCGTCACGATTCGCGCCTCCGCCTCCACACCCATCCCGTCGCAGATCAAAAAAAGATCCCCGGGTCCGAGACGAAACACGTCTTTGAGCTGATGCAAAACCGCCGTATCTTTGATCGAGAGCCGGCGCGCGGAAAGGTCGGTATTGAGGATGAAGCGGTGCAATCTCATAGCATTGTCATTTTACACGGGATACCGTATTCTTTCATCACCTCGGGCTATGGCGCAGTTGGTAGCGCGCTTGCATGGGGTGCAAGAGGCCGTGGGTTCAAGTCCCGCTAGCCCGACCAAAAAGACAGCTCCGTGAGCTGTCTTTTTGTTTCTTCGCTATTACAGTCCTGCTACGCGAGCGGCAATGATATCGCGAGTCAGGAGTCCGGAGGTATCAAGCAACTCTGCGGTCGTGATATCCACGCCGGCTTCGTAGTGGCCGAACATGGTCGGCTCGACGTCGATGATCTTGTCGGCCCAATTGGAACCGAACAGTTCGCTGGCCAACGTTTCGCTCGTCACATGCAGCAGGAGATACGGCTCGCCGAACACGCTTTCTTCTACCCAATAGACATTCGGGTCCGACGTGATCTTGACCATGATCGCCCGGGGCTGCGGCAGCATCACGTCGCCGAGCGGCATGGTGGCAAGCGTGGCATCCGTCACCCAGATGACGTCATTCCAGCTATCGGCCCAGGTCATGAATGTCGTCGCGTCCCAGAACGGGCGACGCGTCCCATCCGCTTCCACGCGATAGACGGTGTTGTAGTTGTAGCTACGAACATACCATCCGGCAGACACGCTTGAAATCTCTTCGGACTGGCCGTTCCACGGCGATGAACCGAACGTCCCGGACCCCGGGGCGATGCGACGACCTTCGCCATCGATCGTCACACCCGGCGGAATTTCATTCGGCGGCGGGGTCGTCGTGGTGGTGATCGTGAAGTTCCCGGAACTGTCTGTGTCCAGGATGGCCTTTCCGCTGTCCTGGGCGGTAATCATCACCTGCGCGATGCTTGTCGCCACGTTCGGGGCGGTCCAGCTCCAGCTGGTCGTCGCATTCGAGATGTTGTCCGCGATCAGATTCCAGCTTCCCCCTCCGTCGAGCGAGTATTGCAGTTTGAACGTGTCGATCCCGGATCCGCTCTTTGTCCAGGTGATCGCATTCGCCGTTCCGCCGGCCCAAACCGTGCTGGTGCCCGGCGCCGTGAGGTCCACGATCGGCGTTGTCGACGTGGTCCCGCCACCACCACCGCCACCACCGCCACCGCTCGAGTTGCGGGCGGTGAAACTGATCGTCCAGTCGGCATCCTGGTTGCAGTCATTCGCGTCGTCGTTCTCACAGGTGTAGTTGCCAACCAGATCGTGCGCCGTGACGACGCCCGTGGTGAACACGGTGAAATCAACGGCGGTGTTGTTGTCGAACGCGTCGTGCGAAACGGACATCACGGTGTTGCCGTGACTGTCCAGACTGAACGACGTGCCGACCCCTTCCGGACTTGGAGAAAAGGCATAATCTTCTCCGTTGGCGTCCAACGTATCCGTATCCATTTCCTCCGAGAAGGTCAGTTTTACATCAGCATCGCGCGGAATCATGCTTCCGCCATCGTTCGGGTCCGAGTCCACGATGACCGCATTGGCCGTGTCGAACGTGTCGATCACGGTCACGTCGGTCAGATCATTGCCGGTCGGGTCGCTCACCGTGCCGATTTGATCGACCTCTGGCGTCGCTCCCGTATCCGGAAAATCATTCTCATCGAAGTTGACCGCAATTCCATAGCTATTCGCGCCGCAGTCGCCGCATCCTTCCGCGGTGAAATCGCTGAAGCCAATCACGTCGTAGTCGCCGCCGTTCGCCGAAGCGCTCACGTCCTCCGAATAATCGATAACGACGCGATCCAGGAATCCGTTGTAATCCGTGTCCTGCGTGAAGGCATTGCCGATAACCGGAGACGCTGCATCATAGAGATCCAGCGTGGTTTCGGTCGTGTCATTTCCCGTAAGAGAGACGCTGTCATTCACCGTTCCGACGATGTCGACCACCCAGCCGTCGCCGGTGTCTCCGTCCGCGAGCGGAGTTGGGAAGGTGCTTGCCTCGCTGAAATCGACGGTAATGACGTTCGTCGGGAACACATCCCCGCTGTCGTTGCTGGTTTCGTCGACCGGATCAAGTCCGGTGTCGCTCGTGTGAATGTCGAATTCGGAGCCGTTGAACGACCCTTCGCCGCCGTCGCCGAAGACATTTTCCGACCAGGTCATGACCACCTCGTCGACGTTTCCGTCGTTGTCCGTGTCCAAGAATTCAGCAAGGTCGTTGTCACAGTCGACGTTGGAACAGATGACAGGCTCGGCCTCGTCCGTCGGCGTGACATCCAAGAGGACGGCGTTGCTGTTCGCGTCCGTGTCAACCACGTTGCCAGCCCCGACCTCGAACTCCGGCTTGATGCCGGTGTCTCCGGTCGACGATGGCGTATCCGTCGAAATGTTCACGAACTGTTGCGCACCGTTGTCATCGATGAAATCAACATCGTAATCCGTGACCGAGTAGTCGCCCCCCGTGGAGTCGACCTCTTCCGTCCAGTTCGTCACAATGCGGTCGATCAACCCGTCCGAGTTGGTATCTTTCGTTTGCGCATCGATGAGATACGGACCGGCGCCGTCGTCCAAGCTGATGCCGCCTCCGCTGTTCGCTTCGTTCCCAGCCAGGTCGGTAATATCGCCGCTTCCCGAATCATACGAGAACGACGGTTCTGTCCCTCCGCTGACGCCGGTTTGATCCGCGGTCGTATCAACCAAGAGGTCGATCTCGCCATCGGTCACCGAGTCCGTGCAGGCGCCTAAACCAATATCCATTGCCTGAAATGTGCCGAAGTCATTCGGACTGAAGTCGAAACTCGCGGTGGCACAGCTGACGGCGATCACGTCTTCGTCGAAGACGAGATGAGCGCTGTCGACGGTTCCGTCGACCCCTGCGAAGACGCCATCTTGGTAGTAACCGGAAACGACAGTCGGCGCAATAGTATCGACTGTCAGCCCGGTGCTGTCGGAGACAGTGGTGGTTCCATCGACATTTGTGGCACTCACATCCACGTTAACGCCAGAAACTTCAACCGAAGAACCTGAGTTGACCGAATAGGCCGCACAATACACTCCATCTGCGGCCAACCCGTCATTACAGGTTCCGCCTGCCCCGTCGTCCTCAGCCGCGACGGCCGCGCCTCCGCCCATGTCGGAAAAGTCAATCGTCACGGAAAGGATGCCGATGTTGTTATCCCCGCCCTCGCCGTTATTCCACTGGGTGACGATCGTGTCACCGCGTTTGTAGACCAACGAACCGCCGTTCCCCGTGCCTGATGAAGTGATCGAAATATTTGCGTCTGTCACCGTTGGCGATGCCGCGAAGGCAAGTTGCACGTTGCGCGAAAACAATGCACTCGCAACCATGGCGAGCATGAGAGCGCCGACGGCGGCGGTTAGCCACGCTCGATCGCGGCGGAATAGGACGGCTTTTAGCTGACTCATAGGGCAGGGCTCACGGAAGTGAGTTAGAGAGCAAAAATAAAATGTCTGTATGGCGAAATTTTAGCATGTATGCCCTTTTCCTGATACGCGCGCAAGAACGACATGTGGATAATTATTCAAATGAAAATCCTCGGAGCAAACGACCGGTAATGAGGGAAATCCCTTTGTCTACACCGGCATAGACAAAAAGACCAGCCTGGTGGCTGATCTCTTTATTGGTGCTCCCCGCGCGTTCGAGCGTCATCTGGCGTAGGTGTTTCATGTCACGCGTTCGGGAGACGGTGATGAGAGCTTGTCGAGCCCACCATGTCGTCCCCGAAGCGGACCGCCGATGCGGTAGCCGGCCGCCGCCTCTTGGGAGAGGTGCGCGCCAGGCCGTCGTTCTCCCACATAGAGAGCATAGTCTCACGTGGTGGCGAACGGGGTTTGCTCGTTGTGCCAAGATCGTCACGATCGAGCGAGGAGCTACTTAACCATAGCACTCTGCTCTGCGAAGGCAAGCGGTTTTTTTGCGTTCTGTCCCCTGTTTGTCCCCCTTTTTTTCCACCGAGTTGTACACAGGGGAGACTACTCCCGAATGGAGATGTCCGGGTCCTCGCCGATGACGGCGCCGGCGCGTTTGCGGAAGATGTCCGAATCCTTCGAGAGGATAAACCGCACGCGCCCTTCCCCGAGCGTGCCGTGCATCTTGATCGCCGCTTCCGCGACCGCGTCCGCCGGATCAAACACACGACAGGGATGGCCGAGCTCGGCGAACTGCTCCTCAAACAGTTCACGCACCAGCGGGTAGTGCGTACAGGCGAGCACGAACGTGTCGCATCCGCGCGCAACCGCCTCGCGACAGGCGGGCTCGATCGCCCGCATAAGCTCGGCACGCGGCGCCCCGAACTCGACAAGCGAAGCAAGGTCCGGGATCGCGATCATCGCGACCTCCATTCCGGCCTTGGCAAACGCTTCCTGATAGATCCCGGCGCCGACCGTGGCCGGCGTCGCGACCGCGACCGTCTTCCCCGCTCCGCGCTTTGCGAGCGCGGCGACCGCCGGACCGACCATCTCGATGATCGACGCATCCTGCGCCCCGAGCAACGTCAGCATCGGTCGGATCACGGTGCAGGAAACCGAGTTGCAAGCGGAGACGAGAACGGTTGCACCCTCTTCGCGCAGCATCTTCATGGCGCGAATGGTCAGCCGCTCGAGTTCGTCGGCTGATTTCAGCCCGTACGGCACGTTCGCGATATCGCCAAAATACACCACATCCACGCGCGGGGCGCGGGCGCGAATCGCTTTGAGGACCGAGAGTCCTCCGGAGCCGGAGTCGAACAGGCCGATCATAGGAAACCAGATGATAACACATTGTAGAAAAGGGGAGGTTTGGCACCTCCCCGGAGTCGTTGTCAGGCCTCGCAGGTGGCGGGGACCATGACGGCGTCGCGCGCGCCGTGCACCTTGGTCGAGCGGCGGGCGGTCACGAGCACGTCGCTCAGAACCGGGTCGCGGTCGTCGCGCAGGAAGAAGGGGCTGACCCGCAGGTTCATGGGCTTGGTCGTGATCCCGTCTCCGTCGAGGTAGGTCACGGGCGCCTGGCGGCAGACGCGGCGCTCCTGGAGGATCCAGTGGCCGCGGCCGTTCTCGCCGTCCGCGATCGCGTCCGCGAGAGCGGCGCGCCACTTGGCGGAGGACGTCTCCCTGCCGTCGATGGCGCCGCGGCCGCCCCAGGTCTCGCCGCTCTTCTTCAGCCAGAACGGACGGTCCGTGGCCTCGCTCCCGAGCAGGAGCCCGACGAGCGCGCTGTCGCGGTGCACCACCACGGTGGTCGGCAGCGCCTCGACGAGCCGCGCGTAGGTGTCCGATCCGAGGCGGTCGATCCAGTACCGACGCAGCCCGGGGTCGTGGAGGAAGGCGAACAGCGCCTTCTCCTCGAGCAGCTCCTTCCACGGCTGGATCACGGGGACGAGCGAGCGTTCGGTGATCTCGCGCAGCACGGCGATCGACGCGGGGGTCTCGTGAGCGAGCTCCGACAGGCGGAAGAAGCGGTGAATCACGTCGATGCGGCGGTCGTTGACCGTCGCCCGATCGTTGACGATCTGGATCTGATCCGGACGAACCACGACGAGATCGATCTCGAGCGTGGCGAGTGCGTTCCCGAACACGACGAACTCGTTGTCGTAGGCGGCCTTGCTCGCCGGATTGACGACGGCCACACACGGGCGGGACGCGCGGGTGTGCCGGCGGATGAGCGCGCTGTATGCGCGCGCCGTGCCACCGAACCCGTTGTCGCCGTAGGCCTGGCGCAGCGCCTGCGTCATCCCGTACCCGCCGATCATCGTCTCGATCTCGACCACGGTCAGCCGACCGTCGGCGTCCCAGAACACGTCCGGACGAATCATCGGCACCGGATGCGCCTTGCTACGGCGGAGCGTGAGCGCGGCGCGCAGCTCGTTCCCGCCGAGCGTCTTCACGATCTGCGCACCGACCGGATCCGCGGTCACGCAGGCGTCGTGGACGGACTCGAGGAAGGTGAAACAGTCGACGCCGAGCTGCTCGAGCTCTGCGCGTTCGAGACGCGTGAGCGGGAACCGGTCGGGAGAGACGAGCCAGGGGACGGCCCCCTGCTCGCGAAAACAGATACCGGTATCGAGCAGAGAACGAGAGATGCGCTGGGCGCGTTCGACGGCGGTGGACACGAGGTCTCCTTGGGTGTGCTGACCAATGTCAGTCCCGGACGAGATGCGAGACACATCCCCGCCGGGGCTGACAGGTGCGTCAGTCCCTCGTAACCTTGTCGACGAACGAGCGGCAGATGCGCTCGAACACGTCGAGACTTTCGAGATCAACCCATTCTTCGTCGCTGTGCTGACCGTCGGAGAGCGGACGCGAGACGATGATCGGAACGCCGTGCGCGGTGAGAAACCGTCCGTCGTTTGCGCCGCAGCTTCGGTTCGGTTTGATGGTCGTCTGCTTCACCTCGGCCACGGCCTCCCCGAATCGCGCGATCATCGGATCGTTCACGTTCGTGTGCGCCGATCCGCCGCGCGATCGTTCGATCACCTCGCAATGCGGCGCGAGTTCGCGCAGCCGCGCGAGCAGTCCGTCCGGCGTGCTTGTTTCGATGAAGCGGATGTCGAGCTTGGCGCTCGCGTCCGCCGCAATCTGGTTCACGGCGGTCCCGCCCGCGATGACGCCGACGTTGCAGGTGTCATGCCAGTGCTCGGGATCGCTTGAGAGCGGAAACGCGGCGCGAACTCTCAGGTAATCGTCGATCAGCGCATCGATCGCATTCTGTCCGAGCCACGGACGCGACCCGTGCGCCGCCTTCCCTTTCGCGCGCAGCTCGACGTGCAACACCCCTTTGTTCGTGAGAATCACGTCTTCGGGCGCGTGTCCGCCGTCCGGCACAAGGGCGACCTTCGCGCGATAGCCAATGTCGTCCACGAGATGCCGTGCGCCGTTGAATCCGCCCGTTTCCTCGTCCGTCGTGAGCAGGAGCGCGACGGACGGCCGACGCGCCTGCGTCGAGAGCGCGCGCATGAGCCGCATCATCACGGCGTCTTCGCTCTTCATGTCGCACACGCCGCGGCCGAACAGCTTCGATCCTTCCTGCCGCACGCGGAACAGCGCCTCAGGCCCCGGCACCACGTCGAGGTGGCCGAGGAGCATCACGTCCGGTGTGAGCGTGTCCGATGTGCCGACGACCAGCGACAGGTGCCCTTGGCTGTCGTAACGTCGAACGAACAGATCGACGCCGGAAAAATAACGCTCGACATACTCAACCGTCTGCGCGCACGCGGAAAGATCCGCCGTGACCGACGGAATCGACACCAGGTCTTCGGTCAATTGTCGGAGAGATTCAGGCATAAAACGAGAAAGCCACCGCGCAGGCGGTGGCTTGATTCCATTCAAGTGTTTGCGAACACTCTAGAAAGAAGATCCAGCCACCGGTTGCGTAAAGATAAAGCCAAACATCAGACCCCAGAGGAGGCCCGCGTAGCTATACCAGTGTCGCGCGGTGACGGAATTCATAGTGTTCGAAAGAAACAATACGTTCGGGATGAAAAGTCGTCAAGTGGATAAGGAGACCGTGGTTGGCTTTACGGAACCGTGGGCGCATGGTTGGATAGCGTGTGGATTCCAGGAGGTCGCATGGCCACGGTCGCTATCATCGGCGGACAGTGGGGAGACGAGGGCAAGGGCAAGAACGTCGATGCCTTCGGCAAACGAGCGCGCACGTTCGTCCGCTTTCAAGGCGGGGCGAATGCGGGACACACGCTGTGGATCGGAGGCAATCGCCTGGTGCTCCACAACCTCCCCTCGGGCATCGCGCACGAGGGGTCGCTGAACCTGGTCGGGCCCTACGTCCTCTGCGATCCGAGAGTGCTCGCCGAAGAGCTCGCGCTCTCCGACGGATTCCGTTCGCGGGTCGCGCTCGATCCGCGCGCGCCCATCGTCCTCGAGATCCACAAGCAGATCGATCGCGGGCGCGAACGCACCCTCGGGCGCGCGTCGGTCGGCACGACCGGACGCGGCATCGGTCCGGGATACGAGGATTTCACGGCGCGCCGCGGGCTCACCCTCGCGGATCTCGCTTCGGCGGACGCCATGCGCGACCGTCTCGAAGCGGGCGGCTACTACGCCGAGCGCCGGGCACTCTGCGCTCACCTCGGCGAATCTGCGCCGACGATCGATGAGGTGATCGACGACCTCCGGGGATATGCTCCGCGGATCGTTCCGCACATCGCCGACACGGTCAGGCTGGTCACCGAGGCCGCGCGCGACCCGAAGCAGACGGTCGTGTTCGAAGGGGCGCAAGGGATGATGCTCGACGTCCTGTCCGGCAACCGTCCGTTCTGCACCTCCTCCCTGTGCGGACCGGCCGCGATCGAAGCGAGCTTCGGCATCATCCCGGACGACGTCTACGGGGTGATCAAGGCGTACGCGACTCGCGTGGGCGCCGGACCGTTTCCGACCGAGCTCCCCGAAGATGCCGCGGACCGTCTGCGACGTCGCGCCGGCGAATACGGCGCGACGACCAATCGCCCGCGCCGCATCGGCTGGCTCGATCTCCCCGCCGTGGCCTTCGCCGCTCGCATGGGTCGATTCACCAAGCTCATCGTCAACAAGATCGACGTGCTGAACGAGCTGACCGACGTGGCCCTGTGCCATTCCTACATGCTCGACGGTGAGTCGATGCACCCGCTCACCACACTGACCGCGCCGCTGCTCGCTCGCGCGATCCCCTCCTACCGGCACTTCGAGCCGTGGGGATGGACGCAGGATCTCGCTTCCTGTCGCCGCCGCGAGGACCTGCCGGACATCGTCCAGCGCTACTTCGCGCAGATCGAGCGCTCCCTCGCGCTGCCGATCGTCGGGATCGGCGTCGGTCCCGGTCGCGACGATCTCATCTGGAACGAATGACGTTCCTCACTCCCTTTCCGCGCCACACGGGTGCGGTTTTCATTTAAAAAACCGGCGGACAACGTCCGACCGGGAAGAATTGTTCAGCGCTTGATGCCGTCCACGATCACGACGTCGTGGGGGCGGGACTCGGCGAGTCCGTTGCCGGTGATCCGCCAGAAGTCGGCCACGCGCCGAAGCGCGTCGATGTCGGCGGCGCCGACGTACCCCATCCCCTGACGGAGACCTCCGAGCAGCTCGGCGATCACGTCCGCGAGCGAACCGCGATGCGGGACGAGCGCCTCGACCCCTTCCGGCGTCCACTGTTCGGCGACGTTGTAGCGCCCGCGGGCCGCCGCGCTTTCCTGAAGCGCCGCCCGCGACCCCATGCCGCGGTAGTACTTGAAGCGCGCACCTCCCCTCTCGACGACCTCGCCGGGCGCTTCGTCCGTCGCGGCCAAGACGCCGCCGATCATGACGCAGTGCGCGCCCGCGCCGATCGCGATCGGGATGTCTCCAGGATGGCGGATGCCGCCGTCCGAGATGATCGGGATGCCCATGCCGCGGATCGCCCGCTCGCACTCGGCCACGGCCGTGACCTGGGGGCAGCCGACGCCCGCGACGATGCGGGTCGTGCAGATCGATCCGCCGCCCTGTCCGACCTTGATGCCGTCCGCGCCCGCGTCCGCCAGCCGCTTGGCGGATGCTCCTTCCGAGATGTTGCCGGCGACCACGTCGACGCGGTCGCCGAACGTCTCCTTGATCTTCCGGACGAGCGCCGCGGCGGCGAGGGAATCCCCGCGCGCCGAATCGATCACGAGAACGTCGACCTCTTCCTGGACGAGCCGCTCGACGCGATCGAAGCTCCGATCGGTCGGACTGATCGCCGCGCCGACACG
>CAZOPY010000010.1:0-16230 GCA_964581945.1 uncultured Gammaproteobacteria bacterium
CCGCCACGACCGCTTCCCGGCGCTACTCTTCCCCGCTGCGCGGCTCGCGTTGTTTGAGCGCGCGAACGATCGCGTCCGGCGCGACCACGACCACCAGACGATCACCGAGCCGTTTCGCTTCCGCGAGAAAAAAACGATGACCCGGGTGGAGCCCGTCGAACGTTCCGAACACTAAGACGGTTTTCATAGGTCATCGGCGGGCGGCGCTTCCGGCTTGAGCGTCGGGAACAGGATGACCTCCTTCAGGTTCGGCGAATCGGTCAGAAGCGCGGTCAGGCGATCGATCCCGATGCCGAAACCGGAGGCGGGCGGCATCCCGTGCTTCATCGCCTCGACATAATCCATGTCGGAAAATTGCGCTTCCTCGTCGCCGGATTTGCGCGCCTCGTCCTGTTCTTTGAAGCGAGCCTCCTGGTCAAGCGGATCGTTCAGTTCGGAGAACGCTTTGATGTTCTCCACGCCGCCGCCGTAAACGAGCTGGAACATTTCGATGTAGCGCGGATCTTCCGGCTTGCGCTTGGCAAGCGGCGAAATCGCGGCCGGATAGTCGATCACGTAGATCGGCTGGATGATCTTCGGCCGGACGAGGTGCTTGTACATCGCGTCGAGGAGCGATCCGAATCCGGCATTCTTCTCGACCGGCACCCCGGCCTTGAGCGCGGCCTTGGCGAGCGCGTCGCGATCCTTGAACGATTCGATGTCAATTTGGGCCTGGCTCAGTATGAGATCGCGGAAGGTAATCCGCGGCCACGGGCCGGTGAAATCCAGATCGTTCCCGCGATACGGCACCTTCGCGAGGTTCAATCCGCACGCTTCGATCGTTTTGATCACCATGCGTTCGAGCAGATCCATCATGTCGCGATAATCCATGTACGCGGCGTACCCTTCCACCTGCGTAAATTCCGGGTTGTGCGCGTAGTCGATCCCTTCGTTTCGAAAACAGCGCGCGACTTCGTACACGCGTTCGTATCCGCCGACGAGCAGGCGTTTCAAATGCAACTCCGGCGCGATGCGCAGATACAAATCCGCATCGAGCGCGTTGTGATGCGTGACAAACGGCCGCGCCGACGCGCCGCCAGGGATCGCTTGCAACACCGGCGTTTCCACCTCAAGAAATCCGGCTTCGTCCAGAAACCGGCGGATGGAGCTGACGATCGTCGCCCGCGTCTTGAACACGGCGCGCACCTGATCGTTTGCGAGCAGATCGAGGTATCGCTTGCGATAGCGGATCTCGACATCCGTGAGGCCGTGCCATTTTTCCGGCAACGGCAAGAGCGCTTTGGCGATGATGCGGCACCGGTCGACGGCAAGCGATCGTTCGCCTTTCTGCGTGGTGAACGGACGTCCGGCGGCTTCGACGAAATCGCCCATGTCCGTGAGCGCATGAAACGCGTCGTAGCCGTCTGTCCCGACGTGATCGCGCTTCAAGACGAGCTGGAGTTTGCCGGATCCGTCTTCAAGGGTAGCGAAGGTGAGCCCGCCGTGCTTGCGGATCGTGCGCAGACGTCCGGTGACGGTCGCGACCGTGCCGTCTTTTTCCAGGGATTCAAACGCGTCCAAAAACGCCTGCGACGTGTGCGTGCGTTCCACGCGCGCCGGAAACGGGTCCGTGCCTGCGGCCGTCATCTGTTCGAGACGCGCACGTCGCACGCCTTCCTCTTCCGTCATACTCATAGCTACATGATGCTGATGATCTTGTATTGCATGGTCCCGGACGGCACGGAAATGTCGACCGTTTCGCCGACGCCGTGGCCGATGAACGCCTGTCCGATCGGCGACTCGTTGCTGATTTTGCCGTCGAGCGGGTTCGCCTCGTTGGAACCGACCAGCTCGAACGTCTTTTCGCCGCCGTTGATCGACACGACGAATTTCGATCCGAGCGAGATGACGTTCCCGCCGCGCTTTTCTTCCACGATCACGAAATCTTTGACGATATCTTCGAGTTCGATGATGCGCGTTTCGTTCATCGCCTGTTGGTCGCGCGCCTCATGGTACTCAAAATTTTCGGAGAGGTCCCCGAGTTCCTTGGCCGATTCGATCTTCCCCGCGATTTCGCGGCGCTCGCTCTTTCGGTTCACCAGTTCTTGTTTGAGCTCTTCAAGCCCGCTTGCGGAAATATAGGTGGACATAGGCTTCATTTACCAAAACATCAGCTCGTGGCCAGGGCGGTCACGAGCAGTACCTTGATTTTAGGGGGTTGAGATAGGGGCGTCAAGAGCCCCGTGGATAACTTAAACGTCGTGCCGAAAAGCCAACGGGACGGCCGATTTTCCAATGTTCTTTGATCTTCGGAAACACGATCACGCCGTCCTCCGAGGCAACGGTCGGACGCTCGCCGACCAGGCCGATCGTCTGCCCTGCGCGCACCTCTTCGAACGATCGCTGGCCGAGCCCGTCGGCAAAAGCAAATCCGTCGGTGGTGAGGACAAGCGCCTCGGACAGTTCGAACAATTCTTTTGTTTGATCTGGTAGCGTTGGAGTTCCCGAGAGCAATCCACTGTCCTGCATGAGGTGCACAATCCCGTCGAGGACCACGTTCGATCGGGTCGTGTCGGCGGCCTGTCCGCTTTCGTAGCAGATGCCGACGACACCGAACAGTTCCGCGTACTCGTCCGTTGTGCCGGGCTCGCCGCCCGCAAGCACGTACCTCGGATCGGTCACGACCTTCGTGGCATCGAACCAGCGGTAAACGCGTTCGTGCACCGGTGTCGCTTTGCAGGCGAGAAACGGCTCGCTTGGTTTGTTGGTGGAGTGGATGTCGACGAGCACCGTTGCCGATGCGAGCAGCGACGCAAGCTCGCGCGCGCGGGCATCCTCGTACGTCCCGTCCGGCTGCGCCGCGAATCGCGTCTGCGAAAACAGCCGATTGAGATCCGCCGCGTCCGTTGATCCGCGCGTTCCGCGTTCGATGGCGCGCGGATTGCCGAGCGCGAGCGTGAGCGTCCCGGACGCGAGCGTACGTGCGCCGGACGTGAACGCATCCCGGAGCGCCTCGACAACAAGGATCCCGGTCAGCTCGTTGCCATGCACCCCGCCGATGACGAGGAGATGCGGGCCCGGCGTCGCGCTTTCAAATTGCCAAACCTTTTCCGGAAGAGGGTTCATAAGCTAGTGCGCGAGGCGGTGATCATACCACCACTGGAAAATATCGCGAGCGATTGGCACTGCAAACGACGACCCTTCCCCGCCCTCTTCGATCAGTACGACCACGGCGATCTCTGGATCCTCGTACGGCCCGAATCCGGTGAACCACGCGTGCGTCGGACGGTCGCCTCCGGACTGAGCGGTCCCGGTTTTTCCGGCGACCGCGAACGGGAGCGTGCCGAGGCTGCGCGCCGAACCGCTGGTCACGGTCTGCCGCATCCCTTCCTGCACCGTCTGAATCGCGCGCTTCAACTCGTCCGACAGCTCCGTTCCGTCCGGCGCCACGACCTGATCGCCGATCGCATGCACGACGTGTGGCACGTAGCGCGTCCCGCCATTCGCGACCGTCGACAGCGCGACCGCCATCTGCAGCGGGGTCACAAGCAGATCGCCCTGACCGATCGCAAGGTGATAGGTGTCGCCGACGTACCATCGCTCGCCTTTGACCTCCTCTTTCCATTCCTTGGACGGCAGAAACCCTTCCGCTTCTCCCGGCAGATCCACGCCCGTGTCCGCGCCGAAACCGAACAGGCCGGCGTATTTCGTGATCCGTTCCACGCCGAGCCCGACGAAATCGTTGTAGCCGCCGCCGATGATGTAGAAGAAGGTGTTCACGGATTGCGCGATCGCTTTGCGCACGTCCGTCACCCCGTGCCCGCCCGCTTTCCAATCCGGAAAAAACCAGGGGCCGATCGAAATACCGCCGACCGACACGAACGATGTGCTCGCATTGATCACCCCCTCCGCGAGCGCGGCGGATGCGACGTACGGTTTGAACGTCGACCCCGGTGGAAACTCGCCGGCGATCGCGCGCGGGAACAACGGCTGGTTTGGATCGTTCGCGAGCGTCGCGTACGTGTCGCGATCGATTCCGCCGGCGAACGCATTGCTGTCGTAGGTCGGAAGGCTGACCAGCGACAACACTTCACCGGTTTTTGGATCCATGACAACGACGCTCGCTTTTTGCTTGCCGAGCTGCTGCAGCATGTCGCGCGTGCGCGCCTCGACCATCTCCTGCAGGTCGAGATCGATCGCGAGTGTTAGGTCCTTTCCGGGCACGGCAGGCTCTTCCGCGAGCGTCGCGTTTTCGTCTCCGTACGCATCGACCTCCACGGATTTTTTTCCAGGCGTGCCGCGCAGCGCCGTCTCCATGCTTTTTTCCACTCCGGTCTTTCCGATTTCATCCGTGCGACGATAGCCGGAGTCGTCGAGCGCCGCATATTCGTCCGCGCTAATTTTGCCGACATAACCGAGCACGTGGGACAGCGACGGCGCGGTGGATTCGTATTGCCGTTTGGTGAGCACGTCCATGGTGAACCCCGGAAGCGAGGGCTGCTCGATCATCGCAAGCATCGCTTGGGTGTAGCCGAGGTCTTTTCTCACGATGATCGGGTCGTTCGGCGCGTCGGCGTATTCCTGCAACAACAGATCGAAATCCGTGCGCTGCAGACTAGCAAGGTCGGCCACGCGATCAAACTCCGCGTCCACGAGGTCACGGTCCAGCGCGTTTTTTCCGTCCTTCACGACATGCGGGAGATCGCGGATCGTCATGAACAGGGTGAACGCCGGGATATTCTCGGCGAGCACCTGCCCGTTGCGATCGTAAATCACGCCGCGCGCGGCCGACAAAAACTCGTTGCGAAAACGGTTGCCTTCGGCCTGGTCGCGAAACGTCTGGCCCTGGACGATCTGCAGATCCGCCGCGCGCGCCGCGAACGCGACAAACACGAGACTCATGGCGAGGAAGGCGACGCGGAAACGTCGCGATGCGATCGTGAGGCCTAAAAAGCGGTCCGCGGGTTGCGACGCGGCGTTCGCGTCGGCGAGCTCGTCTTCCAGCGCATGCAAATGCCGGCCATGGTTCAGTTTCCCGAATCGGCCGTCTTCGACCACGCCGAACGGCGATGGCGTTTTTGCATCCTTGCGAAACAAACCGAACATGATCAGGCGAGCGATTCAATGATGAACGGGGTGATGTCGAGCACGCGGATCTTCGGCACGCGCGGCTGCGGCAGGGTGTTGGTCACGATAATTTCACGCACCGGCAGACGCGTGAGGCGTTCACGCGCGTTTGCGGAAAAGACGCCGTGCGTCGCCGCGATGCGGATGCTCGCGGCCCCTTCGCGCGACACCAGACGGACGGCTTCCGTGATCGTTCCGCCCGTATTGATGAGATCATCCAGGATCAGCGCATGTTTTCCAGCCACGGTTCCGCGCAAGCGCCGCGCGACGGCGACGTCCGGCTCGGGACGCGTCTTGTCGATCACGGCAACTTCCGGCGGCGGATCGAAAAGCGACGCGAACAGCTCAGCACGCGCGAGCGCTCCCTGGTCCGGCGCGACGACGACGTCCGGCGGGTCCGTGCGCATGGCGAAGGCGAGCTCGCGGACGAACGAACGCTCCTCGACCGCAGGGCCGAGCGCGCGCAGGATGTCCGGATCATGAGCGTCGCAGACGATCAATCGGCCGGCGTTCATATTGCGCACGAGCTCGGCGACCATGATCCCGATCCCCGCTTCCCCGCTTCGTCCCGCGCGGTCCTGGCGCGCGTACGCAAGATACGGGATGCACACCGTGCGTTCCCCGGCGCCGTTTTCGCGAAGCACGCGGTACATCGACAAGAGATCGAACAGCGAGCCCGGATCCGGCAACACGGAAGCGAGCAGCGCGACCGGCTGACGTTTTGCCTCGCCAAGCAACCGATACTCCCGTTCGCCGTCGGCGAACGCACCGGTTTCCATCGTGCCGAGTTCGCACCCGCGGTTGATCAGCAACCGCCGCAGATGTTTGGTTGAATCGTTTAAAAAAATCTTCATACCGCTACAGCGTCTCGCGCGACGGGAGAATCAATACGCGTTTGAGCGCCTTCTTCATCCGTTTCGACAGTGAAAACAGGATGACCATCAGCGCACCGACAAGAACATATTGCCAGGCGGCGAACGAAAGAAACAGCGACCACGGAACCACGCTCGGATCGGACAGGTTTACGAGAGCAAGGATGCCCGCACGTGCGAGATGGAGCACGGATAGGGACAGAAAGGCGCAGCCGATCATCCCGTACAACGACCGGTTCGAAAACACATGGCCCGACAGCCAGATCGCGGCGAGCGCCGCAAGCGCATAGGCCACGGTCTCTCCCGGCATCGTTCCGATCCGGAACAGATCAAGAAACAGTCCGATCCCCACAAGCCACCAGGCCCCGTCTTTCGCGCCAAGATGCTGAAGCGCGTACACGCCGCCGGCGAAGACGAGCGGCGTGAGCGAGAGAGGTGACGGAAGCGACGCGAAAAAACTGGTCTGCACGAGCGCGAGCGTCAGGAACACGAAAAAGGAGGCGAGATGGCGTGTCATAGCGAGACGTCCAGCAAGAGGACGGAAACGATGTTGGTCTGTCGCACGTCCGCGAGCGGCTCGATCGCCGCTTCCTGAAACGGCGCCGTGCGATTTTCCGATACGGTGTTCACAATCCCGACCACCAGTCCGGGCGGGACGCCGGGTTCCAGCCCCGAGGTCACGATGAGATCGTTCACCGAGACGGTTTCGTCCTGCGGAATGAACCGCACGGCGAGCAACGCGCCCGTCGTCCCTTCGGCGATCCCGATCGTGCGCGAGCCGTTCAAGACCGATACCCCGACGCGGGACTCGCGGTCGGTCGTCGCTCGTACGACCGCTGTCTGCGCGGACGCGTGAATGACCTTCCCCACCAGCTGCCCGTCCGCCACGATCACCGGCGCTCCCTCCGCAAGCCCGTCCTCCGTCCCGCGATCAATGACGAACGTCTGGCTCACCTCGCCGACGGAGCGGCTGATGATGCGCGCCGTCACATGGCGGTAGGACTGGCGTTCCAAGAAGGACAGTTGTTGCTTCAGGTTTTCATTTTCGGTCCTGAGCGTCTCGAATGACACTTTGTCGATCGCGAGCGCGGCGGCTTCGGCGGCCAGACGGTCGTTTTCCGCGCGCAGCGAGCCGGTGGACTGGAACGCGTCGCCCCAGGTTTGCGTCACGAACGTTCCGGCCGAGACAAGCGGCGCCTCGAAAAACGCGAGCACCTTCGGTGCAACCCGCTGCAGCACGTACAATCCGAGCAGCAAAAGAAGCGGCCCCAGAAGAAAGGCAGCTCGCCGTTTCCAGTTCCGCTTCTTGGTCGTCATACAGACTAGATGATGGCACCGTCTCGCGAGGATGGGAGAGCGACGTCTTTCAACAGCGGATCGTTTTCAAGCAGCGCGCCCGCGCCGCGCACGACGCAGGTGAGCGGGTCGTCGGCCACGCGCACGGGAATGGCCGCCTCGTTCGCGAGCAGCTTGTCAAACCCGCGCAACAGCGCCCCGCCGCCCGTCATGATGATACCGCGTTCGTAAATATCCGCGACCAGCTCCGGCGGAGTCACTTCGAGCGTGGCCTTCACGTTGTCGACGATCGTGCGCACGGAGCGGTACATGGCCTCGCGGATCTGTCCGTCACTCACGAGGATCTCTTTCGGGAGCCCGGTGATCAGGTCACGACCGCGCATTTCCATTTCGAGCGGCTCTTCCTGCTGAATCGCGCTGCCGATGCGGATCTTCACCAGTTCCGCGTTGCGTTCGCCAAGCAGGAGGTTAAACACGTCGCGGCTGTAGTTCATGATGTTCTTGTTCAGTTCTTCGCCCGCGATCGGGAGGGACTTCCAGGTCACGACCCCGGCGAGCGAGATGACGGCGATGTCGGTCGTCCCGCCGCCGATGTCGACGATCATGGTCCCGACCGAATCTTGGACCGGCAAACGCGCGCCGAGCGCGGCAAGCATCGGTTCCTCGACCAGGAACACTTCGCGCGCGCCGGCAGACAGCACGGCGTCTTCGACCGCCTTGCGTTCGACCTCGGTGATCTCGGGCGGCACCCCGATGACCACGCGCGGACGCGGAAGAATCACGCGCGATTCACGATGCACCTTGTCGATGAAAAACTTCAACATTTTTTCCGTCACCTCGAAATCGGAAATGACCCCTTTGGTAAGCGGCTTCACGATCTGAATATGCGGAGGCGTTTTGCCGAGCATGTCGCGCGCGTCGCGACCAACGGCAAGAATCTGGTCCGTGCGCGTGTTGATTGCGACCACGGACGGCTCGTTGATCACGATCCCTTTATCCTTCACAAACACAAGGGTGTTCGCGGTCCCGAGATCGATGGCCAAGTCCTTGGAAAATTGTCCGAGAAAACGATCGAGAAACATGTGAAGCTGTTTTGACAAAAAAATAGCCAGCTGGGCTACTATCTTACACAACGACCCCAAGGGTCGCAAGCGTTAGGTTGAGCTCATCCTGTGTTCAAGCAATCTGCTATCGGCGGGGTCGGTGAGAAGCCAGAAAGGCGAGCTCAAGAACGGCCAAAGACAGGATGATCAAGGTAATCAGCCACCAGGTCATCATCCCACGAGCGAGCAGAATCAGGGACAAAATCATGAGCACGCTGAACAGGAACGCCTGCCGGAACGAAACCATGACATGTCTCGACACAAGCTCATCGCGACGGAAGATGCGCCGGACGGCGGTCCCGAGGATGGTGAAGGTGCCGATCAGGGCCACGCCAAGCGTGAGGTAGAAAAAAACAAACGCGCCCCCGCCGGCCGAGGTCGGGTCGATCGTCGAGAGCACATACACCCATCCGCCCCACACCGCGAGCGTTGCCGCGATCATGATGAGAAGGAAGCGACGAAACGTCATAACCCGTCCATTGTAGCATGAAACGAACTGACCAGTCTTGTCTGAACGCGCACAATCGGACTGTTCGGCTGCTCCGCGATGATCGCGTCCTGAAGCTCCTTGGCGTGCACCGCGACGAAATCAGACACCGGCCCGTTCAAACAGCCGACCAACAAAACGCCCTCGCGGATCGACATCGCCTGCGCGTCCCCTTCCCGTCCCGGCGGGAGCAGGTCGCGCAAAAAACGGTTCGCGACATCGATCGTAAGCGTCGTCTGCACCTGTTTTGAGATCCCGCCGCGCCGGAGCGCTTCGGGAAGCAGATCTTTGAGCGAGTTAAACATATCAGCTCCCTTCGCGGAATTCGCAAATGTCTCGGAAGTCACAGAAACGACAATGGAAGCCAGGGGTCGCACCGAACTGGCTCGATTTCATCTGCGTCACCTCCTCGAGAATGCGTTCCTTAAAATCCGCAATCTCGTCCGGATCCGCCGTGAAACTCTGCTCGGAATGGTCTTCGAGGTAATGATAGGTGAGTTTTTTCGGAACGAGTTTCAGGATCTCCTCGGCGGCCATGTGGTACAGAAGAAGCTGTTCCTTGTCGCCGGCGGCGAGCTTTTCTTTCGGCGTGCCCGTTTTATAATCGATAATTTCAACGCCGCCCTCGATCTCGTCCATGCGGTCGATGCGACCCTTGATCGACACGTCGCCGATCTTTAGCGTGAACCCCTGCTCAAGCGCAAACGGCTTCGGCGGGTTTTTCTCGAGCAAATCAACATATGCCTTCAATGAGGCAACCCCCTTTGCGCGATACTCCTCGCGCGCGCGATCGTTCTGATACCAATCGTCGATCCACTGTTCGTCGAAGAGGTGCAGGAGCTCCTCGAGCGAGGCCGGGAGGTTAGCGCTCGTCGGCGGTTGATCCGTCGAGCCGAACAGCCCCTGCTGCGTCTTCGCGCTTCGCTCGATCCACAACCGAAACCATTCCTGCAGCGTGTTGTGCATCGTGCTTCCGTACGACTTCGTGTGCGATCCAAAAATCGGGATGTTCAGGATGTGGGCGAATTTGTACTGCAGCGGGCAGGTCTCGAACGCTTTGAGTTGCGTAAAGCTGAACTGCTTTGGAAGTTGGTAGATAACGTCGTTCTCAGGCTGCGGCTGTGGAGCCGTGTCGACAAACGGGCCGACCGCCTCGTCGAGCGAGGGTTTGGACGGCGTGGTTTCGAGCTCGATGAGAAATCGAGAGAGTTTCTTCTTGCGCGCCCCGCCGTAATCCTCCGCCGAGGTGAAGTAGAGCGCATCCTTCGCGCGTGTCATGGCCACGTAAAACAGCCGGCGCTCTTCTTCCAGATGCCAGTCCCCTTCCGGCTGATGTTCTTTGACCAACGCGTCCGGCAACTCGATCGCCTCCTTGCGTTCCGAGGTCGGGAATCGGCGATCGACCATGTTCACGACAAAGACAAACCGAAACTCAAGCCCCTTGGACCCGTGCACGGTCATGATCCGGACCACGTCAGGCCCCGCCTCAACGTCCATCGCGAGCGCCCCTTCTTCTCCCGCGTCCCGTTCGTGGCGAAACTCTTCGAGAAACGCGTGGAGCGTGCGGTGCTCGGCGCGGACGTCGAACCGCTTCACGCGCTCGTGGAACTGCTGCAGAAACCGAAAGTCGTCGAGCTTTTTTTGTTCGGATAATCCGTTCACGTATTCGATCAGACCGCTCTCTTTCGCGACAAGCACGACTATCTCCGAGGCAGGCAAGGACTTCGCTCGTTGCGCAAACGCTTCGAGTTTGCTCAGGAACGATTCGATCGAGCGAGCCGCCGGCTCGCCTACTCCCTGAATCACACGAACCTGTCGGCAGATTTCGTACAGCGTCTTCCCTTTCTTGTCCGCCTCATGAGTCAGGGTCACGAGTTCATGTGTGGACACCTCGAGAAGCGGATGCGAAAGCGCTCGATACATGCTCGGTGAGTGGTACGGATTGTCGACGAGCTGCAGAGTGGCGAGCAGGTCGAGGACGACCGGCTTCGTGTAGAGGCCGCGCAGCGCCATGAATTGGTACGGGATCCCATACCGTTCGAACGTCTGGATGAATTCGTCGGCGGAAGCGTTTGCGCGCACAAGCACGCCGAAGTCGCTCCACTCCGCATCCGGGTGCTCCTTCCGGGTCGACAGAATCTGCTCGGCCACGCCCTTGGTTTCATCCGCGAGCGTCGCATAGTGCAAATGCTGCACATGGCCCGTGAGTTCGCGTTCCGACAGCAGTTTCTTCACGAGCGTTGATCCGTCCGCCGAGGCGCGTCCTTCGAGGCGGTTCGGATTGTTCATCTGGATAAACTTGTAAGCCGCGTCGAGAATGGTCTGGCCGGATCGATAATTCTTCGTGAGCACGACGCGCTTGCAATCCGGATAATCCGTCTCGAATTGCAAAATGTTCGAAAGCGAGGCGCCGCGAAATTTGTAGATGGACTGGTCGTCGTCTCCGACAACGGTCAGATTATTGCTCGGCGCCGCGAGTTTTTTGACGAGCTCGTACTGCGCCCAGTTGGTATCCTGAAATTCGTCGACGAGGATGTAGGTGAACTTCGCTCGAAGCGCCGCGAGGACTTTCGGTCGCTTCTCGAGCAGTTGGAGGGTGTACATCACGAGATCGCCGAAATCGAGCGCGTCGTTCTCGAGCAGAATCTGCTGGTACGTATGGTATGCGCGTGCGAGCTCAAGCAGTCGCGTGACCTCGCTCGTTGCCTCGTCGTCCGAAGAGCTCGAATCGAGGTTCGCCTTCTCACCCTCGGCGTACGCGAGGTATTGCTCGGGCGTAATCATCTCGTCCTTCGCACGCGAGAAATGCGAGAGGAGCGAGCGGATGTACTTTGTCGGATTCCCGAGCGGGCGATAGTAGTCGAGCTCGAATCGTTCAAGATTCGCGCGCGTGAGCAGCCACGCATCGAGTTCGTTCACGAGCTTGAAATCGCGAGACAATCCCATCTCGACCCCGTAATCGCGCAGCACCTTTTCGCAAAACGCGTGGAAGGTCGACAGCTGCAGATCCACGTACCCGTACGGAAGCAGTCGATCCACACGCTCCTCCATTTCCGCCGCCGCCTTTTCGGTAAACGTGAGCGCCAGAATGTTTTCCGGCGCCGCCAGCTTCTGCTCAATGAGCCACCCGATCCGGTGCGTGATCATGGTCGTCTTCCCCGTCCCGGCCCCCGCAATAATCATAAGCGGCCCGCCCTTGTGCGTGGCCGCGGCAACCTGCTCCGCATTCAAATTTTCAAGCAGATTTTCCATATCCGCCACATCGTATCACCCCTTGACATTTCCTCAAAAAAGTGGCAATATTGCCGGTCTCGCATAGGAGGATTCTGACATGCAACAGACGACTGGGAGCGGGATTCAGATCAGTTTCTTCAACCACGGCGAGACGCTCAAGGCCCTCGCCGCGGCCGGAGAGCTGACCAGGGCGCACCTCGAGGAGGCGCTGAAGGTCGGTAGCGAGGATCGATACGCCCGGTACGGCCGGCGGCGCACGCTCGCGCACGACCAGCTCCCGTGGGAGTACGTCTCGCAGGAGCTGCCGATCGATCGGTCGAACGTCGAGGGGCGGCAGAACGTCCCCCAGACCGTTCGCTGGATCATCAAGCACCCGGAGGTGTTCCTGGCGGTTCCGATGGATCACGCGGCGTTCATCCGGCGGCTGCTCTCGGATGAGGTGATCGGCGACCGCGTCCAGTTCGAGATGGCGGTCTGGCCGAGCCTGCTCGAGTACCTGCCGATCGACGAGCGCTGGAAGGTGCTCGAGTCGATCGTGATCAAGTACGGGGCGCGCGTGCCGTGGACCTGGCCGAAGCTGGCCGCCACGTGGGACGCCGAGCGGGCTCGCACGCTCGTGCGTGAGCTCGTCACGCTTCCGGAGCTCGCCAGCGCGTTCCTGTCGGCGGAGTACGCCTGGGTCGGCTGGTGGGTGTTCACGACGATGGACGAGTTCCGCTCCGTCGTGTGGACGGCGAGCGTGACGGCGCCGTACGAGGCGCTGCAGAACGCCAAGCGGCTCGCGATGCGCCTCGCCGAGATCAAGACCGGCTCGATCTACGAGGACGTGTCGATCCTGTGCCTCAACATGTTCGACGAGTACATCGACGAGATGTCGCAGAAGGCATCGGACGAGCTGGCCAAGCTGCTTCGTCTGGCCGACGAGAAGCTGCGCATGCTCCTGTCGGCTCGCGGCGATCAGCCCGTGTCGAACACGACGGCGTCGTCCCTCGCGAGCATCGCCAAGCACGCGGAGCTCACGGACGATACCGACGTCCCCGCGCTCGTCGAGATCATCCTGGATCTCGGCAGCACCGAGGCGGCGCGCACGCTCGCGGCGCCGCTCCTCGCCAAGATGACGCGCGAGAACGCGGGACGGATCTGCCGCTACGCGCTCGCCGCCAAGCGGGATGTGACCCTGTCGGACGGACCGCACGATGAGACCTACGTGCAGTCCTACCCGCGCGAGGACGAGCTCAAGGCTTCGTGGCTGGGCGATGCCCTGCTCGGGCGCCTGCGCGAGCTCGGCTGGCGGATCGTGACCGCCCAGGAGTGCAACGACCGCGGCCGCATCGGCGTCGAGGTCGTCGCGCAGGAGTCCGGCCCGCGCGTGATCGTGAAGATCAAGCGCGGCCGCTACGGCCTGACGAGCGTCAGCAAGGGCCAGAAGGCGTTCGTCCCTCCGGACCCGTCGCTCATCCTCGGCAGTCGGATCCTCTACGAGAACGACCGCACCAAGATCATCCTCGCCGAGCTCGACCCCGTCCGCCCGGACGACCCGCGCTCGATGAAGCACTGACTTCGCCCCAACGTTCACACGAACCGCGGGGCTTTTTTGTCTAACAAAATACCAGCCCGAACGAGCTGGTATCTCGAAAGTATTTTACATGTCGTTCCCGGAGTAGCTCAGGTTCAATGACTTGTTGCACAGCGGGAAATCCGGGACGAGGTTGCCTGGGCCGATTTCGCCGAACAGGGCCCAGTTGCAGAAGGATGGGTCGCGGATCACGGCGCGGTCGATTTTGCCGTCGACCAGCCGGATCATCGTCAGGATTTCTCCGCGCCAGGACTCGACTGTGCCGAGGCCGAAACCGGATTTCGGGTTTACGGCGACGTGCGTCGGGCCCGACTTCATTTCATCCAGGAACTGGGTGATCAGGCGGTTGCTTTCATTCATCTCTTCCGCGCGCGCTTTGACGCGAGCGTAGACGTCTCCGGTCGTCAGCACGACCACGTGCGCGGGCACGGTTTCGTACGCGCCGTACGGGTGGTCGCGGCGCACGTCGCGGTTCACGCCGGACGCGCGCGCCGGGAGGCCGAGACCGCCGTATGCCATCGCGGCGGCGTTTGAAAGCACGCCGGTCGAGTCGTAACGTTCGCGCAGGCCGTCCGAGTGGCGGCCGAGTTCGATCAGTTTGTTCATTTCAACGACGACGCCGGCCATCGTCTCTTTGATGTCCTTCACCTCCGCTTCGCCGAGGTCGCGAGTCAACCCGCCCGGCACGATCATCCCGCGCCAGAATCGGTTGCCGCAAATCCGTTCCGACAAGCGCATCATACGCTCGCGCACACGGAACCCCTGGGCGGCCATCACGGTAAATCCCGTTCCGTTCCCGCCCATGTTCGACATGTCGAAGATGTGCATGGTCATGCGCTCGAGCTCTGTGAGCACGCCGCGGAGGTAATTCGCGCGCACGGGCACCTTCGCGTCGGACAGGGACTCGATCGCCTGCGCGAACGCGAGCGCGTGCGAGGCAGACATGTCGCCTGAGACACGATCCACGAACGGTTGTGCCTCTGCGATTGTCTTCCCTTCCAACAGTTTCTCCACCCCTTTGTGCGTGAAGAACAATTTGCCTTCAAGCGTGATAATGCGTTCGCCGGCAACGTTAAACTTGAAGTGTCCGGGCTCAATCACGCCGGCGTGAATCGGACCGACGGGAATCTCGTAGATCCCCTCTCCTGCGACGTGATGCATCGGGTACTCGACGTTCGCATGTTCCATCTTGGTGTCCCAGGCAAAATCCTTGCGCAGCGGGTGCGTGCCGAGCGGGACGTTCTCGTGATGGACCAAGCGTCGCAGGTCCGGATGGCCCTCGGGCTCGATCCCGAACATGTCGCGCATGTAGCGTTCGTACCAGTGCGCGGACAACACGGTTTTGGTGAGCGACGGGTAGCGCGCGTCCGATTCCGGAAGCGCCATCGAAACGACGACCCATTCATGCGAGGCGTCGACCGCGAGCACGGCGTGCACGCCGAACGTTTTATGCGCATGGCGATCATCCGTGCCGAACAGAAGCGAGAGCGGCAACCCGAACTCAAGATGGAGGCGGCTGATCGTGTCCGTAAACGCGTCGCGCGAGCTGTCGCACCAGGTGACGGCCCCTTCCTTGCGCGCCGCCTTCAAACCGACGTTGGCGATGATAGATGTGGCGTTCATAGAAGGTTAGGTGATCGACGCGGCGATACGGGTGGCAAATGCCAACCCGCCGCTCGTCAGGAAATACATCCCGGCGGCGGCCGCGACGAGAAGCTGGGCGGACACGACGGCATGCGTCAGATTGAACTTTTCTTTGGCGTGCACGCCGTGATGCTCATCCGCTTTTCCGCCGTAGAGCATGAGGACCGCGTGGCGCATCATCCCGATCATCACTAGTGTCAGACAGATAAGCAACGGAATCGCCAACCACGGGAGCATCTGCATCGCGGTTCCGAACATCAGGAATTCGCTTGCCATGAGCGGCGACGGCGGGACGGCGAGGATCGCAAGCAGCCCGATCATGAACAGCGATCCGGTGACCGGCAGGCGGCGCATGAAGCCAAGGACATTCTCGATCTTCGCGGACTTGTAGTGAAGCAGCACCTCGCTCGAGGTGTAAAACAGCGCGGACTTGATGAGCGTATGGCCGATCATGTGCATGACGACGAACGGCATCCCGATCGGACCGAGCCCCGCGCCGAACGCGGCAAGCCCCATGTGTTCGATACTCGAGTACGCGAGCATGCGCTTGTAGTGACGTTGCTGCAGGAGCGCGAACGCTGGCAAGAGGATCGACAGCGCGCCGAAGGTCAGGAACAGCGCGTTCGTCCAGGCCGACTGGCCGGCGACCGCGTCTGTCACCTGACGGAACCGGAGAATCGAGGTGAACGCGACGTTCAGGAGCACGCCGGACAGCATCCCGGAAATCGGCGACGGCGTGTTGCCGTGCGCGTCCGGCAGCCAGGTGTGCATCGGCACAAACCCGACCTTGGTTCCGAGACCGATGAAGATGAACACGAACGCCCATTTCACCGCCGGCAACGGCAGCGCGGACGCGTGGGCGAGCAGAGCGCGCAGCGACATGGCGTCAACCGACTCCATCCCCGCGCCGGC
>CAZOPY010000011.1:0-16221 GCA_964581945.1 uncultured Gammaproteobacteria bacterium
CACAACGACGACGGGCAACAACATCACCTTCACCTTCCCGAACGTGGCGACCGACACGAGCTTTGTGCTCAGCAACACGTCCGACTCCGACCTGTCCGCCGTGGCGCTGACCGCAACCCAGTCGGATGACGCGGATGCGACCGACGACCTGATCGCTTCGGACATCCAGCTCGTGAACAATTCCGGCGATGCGGGCGACACGGTAACCGGACTGCGCATTCAGAATACCGATACCGCCTCCAATCAGGTGACCGATACGCTCATTTCGCTCGACAACCTGGAGACGAGCGCCGCCGTCACCTCCGGCATCCTCATCGGCGCGACCGGAACCGTGACCAACGCCATCGACGCTTCGGCGGCCAACATCGGCAACGCCCTTTCCGCGGGCGCCAACGACCTGACGGCGACCAACTGGTCCATCACGGGCGCGACCGGCAATGTCACGACCTCCGGCGACCTTGCCCTGAACGGCGGGGACCTGACGTCGACCTCCGGCACGTTCAATTTCTTGGACGCGGCCGGGAACTCGGGAACGATCGAGATCGGCGGGGTCACAACCGACCTCGGCAACACGCTGCGCATCGTCACCAATTCAACGACGGCGGACACGATCACGATCGGCAACGCGAACGCCGGGACGACGATGGCGCTCACCGGCGGGACGGCCTGGAACATCACAACCACCGGCGTATTCACCGGTTCGGATTTCACCTGCACGGACTGTCTCGATTTCACCGAGTTCACCGACGCCATGGTAATCGACGCCGCGACCTCGATCACGGGGACCGCAGGGAATACCCTCTCGATCAGCCGGACGCTGACGGACGCCGCCGCCGAAAACGGATTGACACTCAACGTAACCGCGTCGGACACGACCAGCGGCACGATTCTGCAGCGCGGATTCGTGATCCAAAACCAGAGTTCGACAGAAGCGGTTGACCAGATCCTGCGTCTCCACAACGTGGATGCCGACGACGCCGTCGATGTCGGGTTGCAAATCGATTCGAATGCCGGCGGGATCAACACAGCAATCGATATCGCGTCAGCCAACATTACGACTGACTTCGCGATGCAAAACGACGCCACGATCGACAACGACACGAACGGCGACATCAATCTCACGGAAAACGCGCGCGCGCTGACGTTCGATTTTGACGCGGTTGCGAGCCGCATCCAGGAACGCACGGCGAGCGAGCTCCAGCTGTTCTCGTCGTCCAACACCGCTTCTGCGCTCACCCTCGAGTCGACGGCGGGCGGGATCGACATCACCGCCTCCGCCGCTTCGGCCGGGGAAGACATCGACCTCACGGCGACCGGGTCATCGATCAACCTCTCCTCGACGGAAAACGTCGGGAACGCCATGACGTTCACCACCTCCGGGGCAGCGAGCGGAATGGATTTCTCGACCGGGACCGGCGGATACGCCATGACCGTCAACGGAAATGCCGCACTTGGATTCAACATTCTCATGGACGGCATCACGGATGGCGACGGGATGGCCATCAGCGCCGACGGCCTCACCACAAGCGAGGGGGCGTTGATCGTGCAAAGCACCTCGTCGGCGTTCACAAGCGCGGACATGATTCTGTTCGACCAACAGGCGACCATGACTGGCACGACCGTGACCGGAAGCGTGCTCGACACCCAACAGTCCATCAGCAACACGACTGCCGGAAGCGCCGAGGCGATCAACGCGCCTGCGGTTAATTTCACGCGCGTCCTGAACGTGAGCGACGGCGGGGCCGGAACGGCGACCGTCACCGGCAGCGCGGCTTCCAGTGTCTTGAATGTCCAGATGAACGCGAACGAAACGTCCGGCCAGGTGAACTACTCCGGCGACGTCTTGAAGGTCGACCAAAACTTCGCGGATCCGACCAGCGGACACGTGCTGAACGTCGAAAACGCCAGCCAGGCGGATGCGATCTTTGTGAATGCGCAGGACAACGGCCGTGGGTTAAACATCACATCGAGCGCCACCTCTGCGAATGCCATCAACGTCGCGGCTGCCAGCATGTCGACCGGCAACCTGTTGGACCTGACCGGCAATGCGCTCAGCACCGGGAACGCCATCCACGTCGCTACCTCCGGAACATTTTCCGGAAACCTGACCTCGTTCGCCGCAACCGGTGCCGCTACCGGGAATTTCTTGAACATTACGTCAACGTCGGCAACGGCCACGGCCGTTCCGATCAACATCGATCTCGACAACGGCAACAACAATAACAACGTGTTTGTCCTGACCTCGGACGAAACCACAAGCTCGGGCACCGGTGCAGACACGATCAAAGCACGCATCACCGCGTCCGGCGAATTCCTGTCCGACAAGGGGTTCACGGCCGGCGGCGCATCCACCAACTATTACGACGGATCGATCACCTCCTCGAGCACGATGACCATCGACTCCTCGGGGACGGTTCAACTCGGTACGGACGATGATTTCCTGCCGCAGCTCGGGGCGGGCAGCGCCGACATCGGTTCATCCGGCACGCGCTGGGACAACATCTTCGGCGTGGCCGCGGACCTTTCGGGCACGCTCACCGTCGCGGACATTACCTGCACGGACTGTCTCGACTTCACGGAATTTGCCGACGCCATGAGCCTGGATGCTTCAACCTCGATCAGCACCTCCGGTTCCCAGACCCTCACCTTCTCGAACGGCAGCACCGGAAATATCATCACGGACCTGACCTCGACCGGAGACTGGGTCGTTCAGGATGCCGGTTCGACCTTCCTGACCCTCGGCGACACGGGGAGCTACGCCTTCACGCTGGACGCCACGGACAACCCGGGATACTCGATCACCAACAGCGGCAGCGGGACAATCTCGACAAACCTCGCAGGGACCGGCGACTTCAACATCCAGGACGGTGGCGTCACCTACTTCTCCTTTACGGACGACACGACGGTGAGGTACAGCCCGACCGTCACCAACAACGGGATGAACATCAACGCCAATTCGCGCCAGACGGAAAACGCGCTCGAAATCAACGCGACCGCATTGACCACCGGGACGGGACTGCTCGTCAGTAACGCCTCCGCCTCGACCTCGGCCGACACGATCCGCGCGGTCCACGGCAACACCTATGCCGCGACCGCGACGATGAGCGGCAACGTGCTCGACGCCTCGCGTTCGCTCACCATGAACGACGGAGGGGCGGGGACGCAGGTGTTGACGGTCAACTCCGCGCTCGCCACCTTTTCGAGCAACATGACGCAGACCTCCGGAACGGTGACCGATTCCGGAAACGTGGTGCTCATATCCCAGAACTATGCCAACGCGACAGGCGGTGCGTTGAACGTGACCAATGACGGGACGGGCCCGGGCATGATCATCACCCAGAACGGCAACGGGCGCCTCATGACCCTGACCGACTCGGCGACGACCGCGCTTGGAATCGCGGTCACGGCGAACTCGATGACCCTCGGGAACGTTATCGACATTAACGCCAACGGACTGACCGGCGGCTCGGTCTGGAATTCACGCTCCTCGGCCGCCTTCTCCGGCGATCACATCCAGATGATCGACTCGGGAGCCGCGACCGGAAACTTCCTGAACATCTCCTCCACGAGCGCGACGGCCACTGCCAAAGCGCTGAACATCGACCTCGATAACGGCAACAACAATAACGATGTCATCGTCCTGACCTCGGACGAAACAACCAACTCCGGAACCGCGGCTGACACGGTGAAGGCCCGGCTGACGGCTTCGGGCGAATTCCTGTCCGACGTCGGGTTCACCGCCGGCGGCGCATCCACGAAGTACCGCGACGGGAGCATCGACTCGAGCGTGTCGACGCTCAGCATTAATACCACCAACAACCAACCGATCACGACCGGTACCGGCCTGTTCACGACCGGCGGCGCCATGACGACCAACGGAACGACTACCGTCAACGGCGTCACATTTCTGAATTCGGCCGTCCACGTCGACGGCGGTGACTTTGAATCCTCTTCATCGACGTTCGACTTCCTGGATGCCGTCGGCAACTCCACAGGCATCGACATCGGTGGAAATGACGTAAACATTGGCAATACCATCCGTATCGCCACCAACTCAACGACCGCCGACACGCTCACAGTCGGTAATGCGAACGCCTCGACGCTCATGACGCTCACCGGCGGAGACGATTGGAGCATCACCTCGGCCGGTCTCGTCACGACCGCAAATGACATCGCCGTCAACGGCGGGGACATCACCTCGACCGGATCATTAACGATCGATTCTGCTGGGACAACGACCTTGTCTGACTCAACCGTCAATTTCAACCTGGGCGTGAAAATCACAAGCGCCGGTGGCGGCGGGTCGCTAACGACCCAGAGCGCGGGCCAAGATCTGAACCTCGTTGCCGACGACGAGCTGACCTTTACCTCCGGTGCTACCTCGCTCTTCACGTTCAACACGGGAACAAACCATCTCAACATCGTAAACGGCAACCTGAAGGTCGGAAACGGAACCCCGGACGTGACCCTGAACGGCGAAGATGCCTACGTGGAAGGGACACTGGAGGTGGATTCGGATGCGCGTCTCGACGGCGACCTCGCGGTCAATGGCGGGGACATTACCTCCACCGCGACCCTGAACATCACCCCGTCCGGAGCCGGCAACGATCTGAACCTGAACCCGGCGGATGATCTCCTCTTGAACCAAGGAGACGACATCTCGGCCGTGTTCGCCGCCACGGGTCAGATCACGTTCGACGCGATCGCGACCGACAGCACGATCGGAAACGCCGCAACCGGCGTCATGCATCTGGCCGTGGACGCTAATCCGGCCTCCACCGGCACGAACCAGGGGTTCTACATCGATTACGAAACGATCGACGACGCCAACGCGAACCAAACGTTCAGCGCCGTTTCGATTGACTACATGAACTCCTCGGAAGACGCCGGGGACGCCACACGCGCGCTTACCATCGTCAACACGGACAACAGCTCCGGAACGGCCGTTCCGACGGACACGCTGATTCGTCTGAATAACGCGGATACGACCGCTGGCTCGCTCACCACCGCCATCCTCATTCAGTCGACGGGGGTGAACAACGGGATCACGACTGCCATTGATGCCTCCGGGAGCAACATCGCCACGGCGCTCGACGTCGGGGGCAACGACATCGCCATCGCAGGCGGGACGATCGGAAGCAATGCCGGCACGACCATCGACTTCGGGAAGTTTGATGTGAGCTCCGGCGGCGTCGTCTCGATCGATCTGAACGCAACCGCGACCATTAACGGCGTGTGTCACTCGGGTGCGGACGTGGACGTCGCGACTGACACGGAACGCGACCTGGTCCCGTGTAGCGCGGCCCCGGACGACTACGCCGAGTGGTATGAAACGGACGGATCCGTTTCCGCCGGCGATGTGGTCGCTCTGACCGATCAAACCATCACCTTTGAGTCCACGCAGAGCAACCCGTTCACGGGTGCGTTGACCGGCACCGTGGCAAAGACCCTCCCTGTGCTCACCCAGGCGACGCACACGAGCGGCGCCAAGATGTTCGGGGTGGTTTCCACCTCGCCGATCCAGGTCATCGGTAGCGATTTGAAGCGCCAGGGCCAGCACCCGCAGCCAATCGCCTTGAACGGTCGTATTCCGCTCAAAGCCTCCGCGGAAAACGGCGCAATCGCCCCGGGCGACGCCCTGACCGCCTCGGCCACTCCGGGCTATGCCATGAAGGCGAGCGCCGGCGACCTCGTGGTCGCGACCGCGCTCGGAGCTCTCGCGGACGGGACCGGTACGATCCAGGCGTTCGTGCGGTTTGGCGCGGGCGAAGCGAACAACGCCCCGGCGGCCGTCAGCCCCGCGTCGCAGACGACCAGCTCGAATCTGACGAGCCTCGACATGAACGGCAACATCTATTTGAACGGAAACGACATCCTCGGGATCCGCCGCTTGGCGGGAATCGGCGAACGCTGGTCGATCGAAGAAGACGGAACGGTCAAAACGACCGGCACGCTTCAGACGATCATCGCGAGCTACCAGAACACCAACGTTGTGACCACGGCCGTTACCTCGCCGGACGTCACCCTGACGCTCGCGGGAACCGGCACGCTTGAAAACGGTCAGGCCGTCATCCGCTTCGAGGATACGAGCCCGGACTTCAATGATGTGATCTCCTCGGTCGCGCCGATTCGCGTGGTTGTGACCCCGGACGGGCCGGTCTCGCTCTACGTTTCCGCCAAGGACAACAACGGATTCACGGTTCAGCAGCTGGGCGGCACCGACACCGGCGTCACCTTCGACTGGATGGTGAGCGCGTATCGCAAGGATTATGAGCCGACGGAAGCGATTCCTGCCGTAAACACGGACGCCCCGATCACGACCGATCCGGCGCCGAGCGATACGACGGGCACGGATGCGAGCACATCGACCGCAGATCCGACGACGGATCCAGCGACCGATGCGACTGTATCGACGGATACGACGACCGCGTCGACCGACACAACCACACCGACAACCGATACGACCACCACCGACACGGCGACAACGGCCGATCCTGCACCACCGGCGAGTCCGGATGCTTCCACAACCGATTCAACCGCACCGAGTGATGGCGGCGTATCAGCCGAGCCTCCTCCTGCGGTTTAGAATCGACCATCGTCAACACGGAAAGGGGTCCGACCGACAACGGCCGAAGCCTCCCTCTCTGCGTTGAAGAAATGCTCTTTCGACAACGCACTTCTCCAGGACATCCCGATTTGTTCTTTCTGTTCTGGACCGACAACTGTATAGCAAAGTTCGCGAGACCCCACACTCGCGAGCTTTGCGTTTTTACGTTATACTGCGAATGTTTCACGCGTGAGTTTCCCGTTCCTATGAACCGATCCGTTTCCCTTGCGACCGCCTGCGTACTGGTCCAACGCCTGTGCCTGCTCCTCGTCCTGTTTCTCGTTCCGATCTTTTTTCTCCCCTGGACGATCGACGTCCTTGAGGTCAACAAGCAAACCTTGCTCGTCGCGCTGACGCTCGTGTCCGCGCTCGCCTGGTTCGGATCGATGATCGTGTCTCGGTCCGTTGGCTGGAAACGCGGCTGGCTGAACCTCTTGCCGTTTCTGTTTTTGGTGAGCATCCTCGCATCCACGCTCTCCTCCCACGCAGGATTTCTCTCCTGGGTCGGCGAATCCGGGCAGGAATACGGCAGCCTCCTGAGTTTTGCGACCTACGTCGCCCTGTTTTATCTCTTCGCAAACACCGCCGGGGATGCGCGGTTCCGCCGAGATGCGATCGCCGTCACGCTGTTGTCCGCCTTTGCCGCCGGCACCATCGGTTTGCTCTCGCTTCTGAAAGTCTATCTCCCGTTCGCCTTTGCGCAGTCCCAAACGTTCAACACGGTCGGAACGATTGATGCGTTGGGCGTGTTCCTGTCCGTTTGCGTCGTTCTCGCCGCCGGTCTTTGGCTCATCCGTGATCGCGCCCCGGAACTGCTGTTCACGAGCGGCGGAAAAACGGCCGAGCTGATGCTTGCGGCAGCGGTGGGGATCGAGGGGATGGTGTTTCTGATCCTGCTCGATGATTGGGTGCTGTGGGTCCCGCTCCTGGTCGGACTTGGCGTTCTGTTTGCAATCGCGCTCCTGCGGGCCAAGGATTTTCCGAACTCGTCGCGCTTTGTCTTTCCCATGCTCCTGTTCGTCGTCGGATTTCTTCTCCTCTTTTTCCCTTCGCCGTTTCACGCCAGCATCCCGGGCGAGGTCACCCCGAGCGTTCCGTTAAGCTGGACGATCGCCTCGAAGGGGTTCTCGGAAGGGAGGTTCTGGCTCGGATCCGGTCCGGGGACGTTCGATTTTGACTACGCCAAACTCAAACCGGTCGAACTGAACACGACGCCGTACTGGAACGTGCGCTTTGACCGCGCCTCAAGCGACGCACTGACCATGCTTGCGACGCTCGGCGCCATGACCCTCGTTCTGCTTGTCCTGTTTCTGCTCGTCCTTGGCGGAAAGAGTCTGAAAACAGTGCTGAGTGCAAAAGCCGAGTGGCATGTCGGGTTCGCGTTCGTCGGCGCCTGGGCAACGAGCGCGGTCGCTCTGTTCACCTATGGATCGAACGTGACGTTGTACGCCTTCCTGTTTGCGCTTTCAGGAATCCTGGCCGCAGCCGCGCTCCAGGCGCGCGCGCCAAAAAGCTTTGCTCAGTCCCCGCGGCTCGGTCTCCTGGCCTCGTTCCTGTTCATCGTCCTTTCCGTCGGGATCGTCACCCTGCTGTTCATCGCCGCTCGGCGATACGGAGCGGAGATCGCGTTTGCCAAAGCGATCCGCATGGATCGTGCCGGCGAAAATATCCAGGACGTCGTGACGGATTTGGACCGTGCCGCGACCGCCAATCGGTTTAACGACATCTACTACCGCAACCTGTCGCAAGCGCTCCTCGTTCAGGTGGGAACGGAGCTTGGCCAGATGAAGAGCGGGCAGGCAACGGCCGAGCAGCGCTCGTATCTGCAAGCACTCACGGCGGCGAGCATCAATGCCGGGGTCAACGCCACAACCCTGTCGCCGGACAACGTTCTGAACTGGATCTCGCGCGGCGCCGTGTACCGAGAACTGGTCCCGATCGTCGACACCGCCGGCGGATTCGCGGCCGATGCGTTCCAACAGGCGATCGCGCTCGAGCCGACCAATCCGGAAAACCAAACCGAGCTCGGAAAAACGTATCTGATCCTTGCCGAACAGGAACGCACCTACACCTCGGCGGACGATCCGGCTGTGAAAGCCGAGCACGAGACGAAGCTCACTGACGATCTCGCCAAAGCCGAAGCCGCTTTCGAAGCGGCGATCGCGCTCAAGAGCGATTACGCGCCGGCGCACTACCAGCTTGCGGTCACCTTCGAGCGCGAAGGCCGGCTCGATGACGCGATCGGGAAGATGGAGAGCGTGGGCAAGTACAATCCGCTGGACGTCGGGGTCGCGTTCCAGCTCGGGGTCCTGTACCTGCGCCGCAACAAAGCAGGGGACCTGGCACTCGCGCAGAAACAATTTGAAACCGCGCTCCAGCTTGTCCCGTCCTACTCGAATGCGCACTGGTTCCTGGCCTCGGTGTACGAGCAGGAAGGGAACACGCAGGGCGCGATCGACGAAGTGCAGAAGGTGCTCGATTTGAACCCGGACAACGCGACCGTCAAAGCGCGTCTGGATCACCTCAAAGCGGGCGAAACAAGCGCCGAGCCCGTCCTCCCGGTGGACGCCGACCTGCCAACGACCTAGCCCAAATCAAAAAACTCTCCGCGCGAGCGGGGAGTTTTTTGGTGGACCCTACCGGGATCGAACCGGTGACCTTCTCCATGCCATGGAGACGCGCTACCAGCTGCGCTAAGGGCCCAGGAGTGTGAGCAGAAGATACCTGAATGGTTTGACCGGGTCAAGACGCTTTGCCAAGTCCCGTCGCCTTTGTTATGGTGCCGCCCGGAGGTTCCATGGCTCCGACGGCAGACATTCTGCTCCAGATCGCCCGCGAGTGCGAGGCGTTCCACGACAACGACCACTTCGTGTTCCAGGCAGGGTCGCACAGCGACAACTACTGCGACATGAGCGAGGTGATCCGGCGGCCGACCCGCTTGCGCTCGTTCGCGCGAGCCATCGCGTGGCGGCACAAGCGCAAGGAGATCCGCGCGGTGTGCGGACCGCTGACCGGCGGCGCGCTGCTCGCGCAGATGGTCGCCGAGGAGCTGACCGGCCTCACCGACATCGAAGTCGAGCTCGGGGCCGCGGACAAGGACGGCAAGGCGCTCGTCTTCAAGCGCAGCTACGCGAAGTCGGTCGCCGGTATGCCCACGCTCGTCGTCGACGATACCGTCACCGAGGGCGACACGCTCGCCCGCACGATCGCGCTCGTGCGCGCGACCGGCGGCATCGTGGTCGCGGTCGCGGCCATGGCCCGGCGCAAGGTCGAGGTCACTACCGAGACGCTCGGCATCCCCGACTTCACCTTCGAGCTCGACCTGTCGCTCCCGTCCTGGAGCTTCGCCGACTGCCACCTCTGCCACGACCCGGCGCAGCGCCGTGCGATCAACACCAAGCTCGGCCACGGCCGGAAGTTCCTCGACACCCTCGAGGACGCCGATCTCAAGGCCGCGCTGCTCGCCCTCTCCCCCTGACAACGGTCAGGGTTTTCTTATTGCCAAAAAAATTTTCGGCACGTAAGGTGCGGCCGGGAGGTCAGATGAGCCGTTTCTACGACATCCTCGACAACAACGCGGCGGCGGGGCGCTTCCTCTGGACCGGAATCGATCCGGATCTCGACGCCTCGGCGAACATGGTTCCCCCCGAGCTCGGTAGTGCGGGCACGATCGGGAAGCTCGCGCAGCTCTCGGGCGGCGTCACCGCCGGAACCGAGCGCCTGACGGCGGCGTTCAAGCCGAACCTGGCGTTCTGGCTCGAACACGGCGAGGACGGCATCAACATGCTCCGACGCGTCGTCATCCCGACGATCCGCCAGAAGGCGCCGCACGCGCTCGTGATCCTCGACGGCAAGTTCAACGACCTCGGCAACACCGCAAACAAGTACGCCAAGTTCGCCTTCGAGACGCTCGGGGTCGACGCGGTGACGTACAACCCGTACATGGGCGAGGACTCGCTCGAGGCGTACGCCCGGTACCCCGACCGCGGGGTGTTCGTGCTGTGTCGGACCTCGAACCCGGGCGGCGCTCGCTACCAGGACTGCAAGGTCGGGCGGTCCCCGATGTTCCTGCGCGTGGCGCGCGACATGCACCGGCTCAACAAGAAGTACGGCAACCTCGGCCTGGTGGTCGGGGCGACGGTCCCCGAGCAGATGGCGCGCGTCCGCATGGTCGCGCCCGATCTGCCCATCCTGGTGCCGGGGCTCGGCAAGCAGGGAGGCAAGGCCTCGATCGTGCAGTTCGCCAAGAACAAGGATGGTCGCCGCTTCCTCCTCGGGTCGGCGAGCGACATCATGAAGAACTGGCAGACGTGCGACGACCACTCGATCGAGGATGGCGCCCGCGCGAAGGCCGAGGAGATCAGCAACGACATCCGGCTCGAACTCGCGGCTTGACGCCGCGCGTGAGAGCGCGTACGCTCCTGCCCGGTCGTACGGAGGACACATGGAAGACGATGCGGTGTTCCTCGGCCGGGCGGTCGAGGTCAGGCTGAAGCGGTTCGCCAGTGGGGCGTACCACATCGAATGCTCGGACACGTTCTCGAGCCGGGAGCGCGAGCAGATCGAGCGCACGATCTACGCCTACACCTGGAACCACGCCGGGAACCAGCTCACGATCATGCGCGGCGAACGCGGCTACACGTTCACCAGCAACAACCTCCCGCCGGACGCCGTCCCGCAGGTCCAGACGCTCCTGCGTTGGCTCCGGCCCGTCTTCGACGGCGCCTACACCACGCTCGCCTCGCGCTGAATCTCTCCCTCGTCGACCCTGCCCTGCAGGCCTCGACGAGTTTTTTGTTTTCCGCTACACTCCGCTCACTATGTTGAAAGTTGGTATTGTTGGATTGCCGAACGTCGGCAAATCCACCCTGTTCAAGACCCTCACCAAAAAGCAGGTCCCCTGCGAGAATTTTCCGTTTTGCACGATTGAGCCGAACGTCGGGATCGTCGAAGTGCCGGACGAACGATTGCGGGAACTCGCGCGCGTTTCGAAATCGGAAAAAACGATCGCAACCGCGATCGAGTTCGTGGACATCGCCGGCCTGGTCGCTGGCGCACACAAAGGCGAAGGACTCGGCAACAAGTTTCTCGCGAACATCCGAGAGACCGACATGATCCTCCAGGTCGTCCGCGCGTTCGAGGATGAAAACGTCCATCACGTGGCCGGATCGATCGATCCGAAGCGCGACGTCGAGGTGATCGAGACCGAGCTTGCGATGGCTGACATGGAAACCGTGTCGAAGCGCCTCGACGCGGTGCACGGCAAGATGAAAGCAGGGAAGACAAAGGACCTCGAGAACGAGGAGTCCGCGCTTGCGAAGATGCTCGCGCTCATCGAGGCCGGAAAACTCGCGAGCGCCGCCGAACTCACGGAGGACGAAGAGTTGGCTGTGAAAAGCATGTCGCTCCTGACTCGCAAACCGTTCCTGTACGTCGTGAACGTGGACGAGGCGACGGCAGCGGACCCGAACTGGAAGTCCCCGCTCGGCGAAGGCCGACTCGCGGTCCCGATCTCGATCAAAATCGAATCCGAAATCATGGAGATGGCGCCCGAGGAACAAAAAGTCTTCCTCGAATCGCTCGGCCTGAAACTCTCCGGCCTCGATCGCGTCATTTTGAAGTGCTACGAGCTCCTGAACCTGATCACCTACTTCACCTCCGGCGAAAAAGAAACCCGCGCCTGGACGATTCCGAAGGGGACGAAAGCGCCGCAGGCCGCAGGTGTGATCCACACCGACTTCGAGAAGGCATTTATCTTTGCTGACATCATCAACTGGAAGGACTTCGTCGACCTCGGCGAGGCCGGAGCCAAAGAAGCGGGGAAACTGCGCGTCGAGGGTCGCGAGTACGTGATGCAGGATGGCGACACCTGCCACTTCAAGGTCGGGGTATGAAGCAGCTCCTGTTTGATTTCGACGGCGTGATCGTGGACTCGTTCAAGATTTCCGTCGATACGGCGCAGCACTTTGAGCCCACCCTCACCGCCGAGACCTACCGCCGCATGTTCGACGGAAACGTGTACACGAACTTCGTGAACAGACAGCTGTCACCGGAAGAAAAAGCGAAATTCGTGCGCGACTGGTTCGCTGTGTACGCCCCGAAACTGTCGACGCGCCAGCCGGTCGCTGGCATGCCGGAAGTGATCAAAACGCTCGCCCAGACGCATGCGCTGACGATCATCTCGTCCGGGAGCACAGAGGGAATCAAGCGATTCCTTCTCGAACACGCGCTCGATTCCTACATCCAAGACGTCCTCGGTGTTGAGGTTAATCCGAGCAAGACCGAAAAGATTCAGAGCGTGCTCGACGCAAACGACGCACCCGCCACCGACGCCCTGTTCGTGACCGACACGCTCGGCGACATCCGGGAGGCGGCGCGGATCCCGGTCGCATCCATCGGGGTGACCTGGGGGTTCCATGCTCCGGAGGACCTGCGGAAAGGAAATCCGCTGCACATCGTCAAAACCACGGAAGAACTGTTGGAAACCATCGAACGGCATTTCGGCGAACAATCCTAAACCGCGAGCCTTGACCGGGCCGCGGTTTTTTGATACCTTCAGGTGCCCGCGCAAAGGAGGTCCCATGCGCACGGACAACCAGGATCCGATCCCCCCAACCACCTTCCAGACCCAGGCGACCATCATCGTCACCATCCTGATCCTCGTCGCGCTCGGCATGTTCGCCGCCACGCACTGCTGATGAGCCCTCCCCGCCCCAGGCGGTTTTTCTTTTTCTGTGGACAACTCCCTCGCCGGGCGTGACGCACTGTGTTATCTTGTCATTGATATGCCGCGACTCACTCGAGGCTTACCGCAACAGCAAATCACGTTTTAATTCCCCTCACGGGGAAATTTTTTTTATAGGCCTATGCGCACCTACATCGGTGAGCCCAACGTCCCCGCGTACAGCCGAGTCGCGAACGCCCTGCGTTCGTTTTTTCTTAAACGAGGGTTTCTCGAGGTCCACACGCAGGATCGCTTGAGCATCCTCGCCGCCTGCGAGGACCCAACCACGGTCGCGACCTTCGAGTATGCGGGGCAAACCTGGCCGCTCCCGCAAACCGGCCAGATGTGGCTGGAATACGAGCTCCTCAATCGTCCGGATGTGCCGGGCGTTTTTTGTGTGAGCACGAGTTACCGCCAAGAACCGAATCCGGTGCCCGGACGCCACAAAATCGTGTTCCCGATGTTCGAGTTTGAGAGCCGCGGCACGATCGAGGACCTGCGCGCGCTCGAGAAAGACCTCCTGAAACAGCTTGGCTATCTCTCAAGCGAGCGCATCAACTACAAAGACGCGGCTGCCAAATACGAGGTGGACGAGCTTACAAGCGAGCACGAACGACGCCTGTCCGAGGACTTCGGACGCGCGACACTCCTCGAGTACTTCCCGGAGTCGACGAGTCCGTTCTGGAACATGAAACGCGCCGGAGACGGGACCGCGAACAAAATCGACGTGATTATCGACGGAATGGAAACGATCGGCAGCGCCGAACGCGGCACGGACCCGGTCGAAATGCGTGACCGCTTTTACGCGATCAGCGAAGGGAAGTACGCGGAAAAACTGTTCGCCCTGTTCGGCCGCGAGCGGGTCGAACGAGAACTCGAGGAGTTCCTGGCTCTGCCGTTCTTCCCGAGATTCGGGGGAGGGATCGGGATGACGCGACTCATCAGTTCGCTTGAGCGAGCATAAACTGAAAACCCGCCAAGTTGGCGGGTTTTTGAATCCATCAGTTGCCTATCCCCAAAATACCCTTGACGGAATCTGAAACAAGAGTAACATTTCCGTTCGCGTGCCGATCTCTGCTCGCAATCAGGAGAACAACGTGAAGACCTCGACCGCCCTCGCTCTCGCCGGAGTGCACATGGTGTACCCGATTCTGATCGCTCCCCTCTTCCTCATGGGGTGCAGCGGACCCCTTCACGCCATCCTGCTCGTCGCCGGTTTCGAAGCCGGTCGTTGGATCCTCTTCGTGCCTTTCCTCAAGGCCAAGGACACCTGACGATCTCGACATCCTCGATGAGACGAGATCACACGCCCCGTGTACACGGGAAGTCGCGACCTGATGCACCGACGGGTGCATTTTCTGTTTGAAATATATGTTGACACCCGTTGCAACCGGCGGTACTCTGGTTATCCGTCGATCCGGAGGTGCCCATGAATCAACGTGTGGTCTTCGCCACATTCCTCATTGTCTTTCTGAGCGGGATGGCTATCGTCTCGTTCCATCACGCCGAAAGAGATCTGTTCAGTGACACGAACACTCCCCCGGTCATTCACGACGTCCCCGAGACCTCCATAATCGAAGGACCCCCGATGGACTGGGATGACGACGGCGCGTGGGGGAACGATCTGAACGGCACGTACATCGATGAACATGGTCACCGATTCAAGGTGACCACGGCGGTCGAAAATGATCAGCTTGTGACCCACATCGGCAGTGCGCTGTCGATGGTTGTCACCGGCAGCCGACTGCATGCGAGCGCCCAGTTCGGCAATCGCATCGAAGGGGTGGTCTCCCCGGACCTCACCACCATTCAGATCACCAACTACGCCGCAGACGGCACGGTGAAGGACGCGATGTCATTCCGCGCGGACGCGCCATGAGCCGATACGACCTCGTGCCGGCGCCCAAGGAACCGCCGACCGAAGCCAAGGTGATCGCCGTCGTGCTCATCGCCCTGATGATCATCGCTCTCGTCGCCAGGTGTCACTGACCACCCGTCGACACGCCGATTCGTCGCCACTCTTCCCGACGGCAACAGACCGTCGGTTTTTTCATCTAAAAAACCCGCCATTTCGGCGGGTTTTACTTGTAGTAAACGAGCACCTGATGCGTCTGCGATTTGGCTGCCAAACGACGAGCGTCGCGGTCCTCCGTCGTGCCGATGAGTGGGGTGAGGTGTTCGAGGATCCGCGCGCGAGCGGCAGAGAGGCCGGTCCAGCGTCCGGCGAGTTTGTCGCCCATCGCCTGACCTGCTTCCTCTGGCGACAGGGCGGACAAATGAGCAACAACATGTTCCACGGACGCCGGTCCGGCCAGTGAGGCAAGAGACTTCGCGCGCATCGCTCGCGGGTCCTCGCGCAGACGGGTAAAAAACTGACGCACCTGGTGGTCGAGCTGAACCTTCGCCTGTCGAAGCAACAGCATCTGTACCGGATGCTCGGCGAAGGCGCGCGAGCGGATCACCCGCTCCGGGGCGCCGGCGCCAACCGCGAGCTGTTGCTCTTCACTGTTCTCCTCTGCAACCGCCGCCAGATCCGCGACGAACCGCGCATCGAGACCGAGGATCACCTTCGGAACGTACAACGACGTCTCGACCGGTTTGTCGTCCTGGAAAGCAACCTGCGAACGAAAATATTTCACCTTGGCGCCGCTTCGAAGCGACCGCAGCTTTTCGTTCAACTTTTCCTTGAACGTCGAGGTCGTGAAATCCATGGCGAGCCGCGGCACCACGGTCTCGCCCGCCCTCGGCTTCCACTCCGCGACCGCATCGACCCCATTCACGTAATCGTCATACCGCGTCGTTTGGAAAACCACCCCGCCAAACCAATCACTACGACCGATTTCGACCTCCAAAAAATGCTCCATGATCTCTGCCCGCTCGGTCGTCTTCA
>CAZOPY010000012.1:0-16153 GCA_964581945.1 uncultured Gammaproteobacteria bacterium
TCGGGCGCGAAACAGACCGGGAGCACCTTTGTCTGGGACGCGACGGTGAATCCGTACCTCGCCAAACTTTCACCGACGGATACGGGCGTGATCGATCTGTCGCTTCCGTTGCTCGCCGAGGTGGATCCGACGAAGGTCTCCGATGACTTCACCGTAAAGCTCGTGGTCGGCATGACCAAGATCGGAAGCGTCTCGAGCGTGCGCACGATCGAAACGTCGCCGATCGAATTCAAGGTGAACTCGGACACGCATTTCACCGCCGAGGCCCGTTACTATGACGACGCCGGCGAGCCGCTCGGCACGGGTCCGCTTCCGCCGACGGTCGATCAAACGACCACCTATCGTCTCTTCTGGAATCTGGACAACACGATCCATGATCTGAAGGGCGTGAGCGTGACCGCGAATCTTCCGCCCGACGTGTCCTGGACAAACAATCAGCAATCGACGATCGGGACCCTCACGTACAACGAAACGACGCGCACGGTGCGGTGGGACATCCCGACGCTGCCGACCTCTGTTGGGAGCGTGGAGGGATGGTTCGACGTCGCGATCACGCCAAAGGCAAGCGATGTCGGCAGCTTCGTGAAACTGTCGAACGCCGCCGCCTTCGAAGGGACGGACGTGTTCACGAACGATCTGGTCCACGCGTCCGTCGACGTTCTCGACACGGAACTCCCGAACGACAAGCTCGCCGCGGGCAAGGGGGTCGTGGCGGACAAGTAGCCGGAACAAAAAACCCGCGGTCAGGCCGCGGGTTTTGATTTGGCGTTCAACTTCGTCATGATTTCCTCGATCGTGTGCGCGTCGAGCTGCTTCAACGTGTCTTCGAACACCCGTTTGCGTTCCGTCTCAAGCTTTGCCAAACGGACAAGAAACGCCCGATGGGCTTTCTCGACGCGCGCGAGTCGTGCGGACATGGAATCGATTTCTTTTTTTGAAAGCGGCATATCAGCGAATTTCCCATGCGGACACGAACTCACGCAAGGCCTCATCCGCCTGCGCATCGATCGCGGCGAGCGCTTCCCGCGCCTCTGCGATCACGGGCGCTGTCGAGGTGCGCGCGTCGCGCGTCAAACGCGACGTGAGTTCTTCGCTCTTTGCGTGAAATTTCGCGGTTCGACGCTCGTCCCCAAGGCGGGTCGAGGCCAGCTGTTTCGCCACCTTCTCCCGCATCGCCTCCGCCTTGGCCTCAATCTCGGCCTCGGGCGAGGTCGACGCGGGCTCTTTCGGTTCCGTCCCGGATGTTTCGGCCGGGCGTGCATCGTTTGGCATAGTATGGACTAGTATAGGTGAGGGGCGTGTGATTGACAATCACGCTTCAGACGCGTATCCTCGCCTCACGCGCGCCCATAGCTCAGCTGGATAGAGCGCTTCCCTCCGAAGGAAGAGGTCAGACGTTCGAATCGTCTTGGGCGCACCAAAAACATCCCGATGTACGGGATGTTTTTTGTTAGTGCATCTTCGCTTCCTTCGGCGGGTGCGCTCGCGCCATGCGCATTTCGCGTTTCGAGAGCGCGAGGAAAAAGGTGAGGAGGAGAACCGTGTTGAGGGGAGCGACCCAGAACGGGAACTCGTGGCCGAAACTTTCGATGACCATGAGCGCGCCGAGCATCCCAATGGAATACATGGCGCCGTTTTTGAGAAAGGCGAATTTGGAAATGAGGTCGATCCCCTTCACGGTAAGCTGACGGACAACGAGCGCGCCGATGCCGTTTCCGATCAAAATCAACACCACGGAAAGAGTAAAGGCGAACGCGCCGATCACGCCGTCAATCGAAAACGATGCGTCGAGCACCTCGAGGTACAGAAGTTTGCTCCAGGCGCTCATCGCCGCCGAGTGGAGCTTCTTTTCCCCTTCCTCGGCGTTGCGGCGGAATCCGTCTGTGATGAAAAACGCCGTCGAGCCGATTGATGCGGCGAGCGCCATCAGGGGATTTTCCTGCACGGCAAGATAGATCACGCCCGTAATGAACACGGAGGACACCGCGTAAAACCACACGCTTTGGCGATGAAGAAAATGCTCGACGATGAACGCGTACTTTTTTTCTTCCAGAAACAGCCAGGCGAGAAACACGAAGAAGAGGTACACGCCGCCACCGACCAAGAGCAACGGCTTCGAATGTTCGAGCGCGGCGGTGATCTGCGCCGGGTCCGCGAAGACGAGGTGCCACACCTCCGGCAGAGACAGATCGGCGTTCGCGAGCCACACGATCACGAATGGAAGCGCTCCGCGCATGACGAACACGGCCGCGAGCAACCCCCAAAACAGAAAAAACTTCCGGTACTTCTCCGGAACCGTCTTCAAGACATGCGCATTCACGATCGCATTATCGACGGAGCTGATCACCTCGAACACGATCAGGCCGAAGATGACGATGACGGATTGGAACATACTCACGTAGAACCTCTGAAAAAGGCGACCTTTGCGTTCAGGCCTGTGCTCCTCGTTCACCGTATATCCGTATACGGCTCACTACGGTGCTCGGCCTTCACGCAAATCTCATCCTTTTTCAGAGGTTCTACCAGATCAATGGCGAAGACGCCGCATTGCGTTACGCAACGTAGTGTACAGCCGGTAGCGCACGGGCTCAAGGATCAGATCAAACGTTCCCGGATACGCCACGTCCTCCCCGCCGAACCCTTTTTTGAAGCGGGTGATGCCGGCCCATGGGTCATGCAGGTCGTCGGATGCGGCGATCCCCCACCAATCGTAGTGCGCGAGCCCTTTCGCGTTGGCGTCTTGGATCAGTTTCCAGTGAAGTGCATGCGGAGCCATGACGTTGCGCGCCTCGTCGCTCGAAGCGCCGTGCAGGTAGGTGCGGGTGCCGGCAAAATCGACCATGATGTTTGCAGCAAGCGGCTTCCCGTCCATGCGGGCGATGGCGAGAGAAACGAACGGGATCCGGAGCAGACGCTCGTAGTGCGCGCGCGTATGCAGGCGAAAACGGTCGCGGGCGGCGGTCGCTTCAAAAATCGGCCACGCCTCATCGATGGATTTCCCGCCGATCTCGACCATTACCCCTTTGCGCTCGGCAAGACGGATGTTGTAGCGCGTTTTCGGATGCATCTGTTCGAGAATTTTTTCTTCGCTCGAGAGAAGCGGAAGAATGAGCGTGTGTGCGGGACTGGCGCTCACCGTTTTTTGGGCTCGCGCTCCGAGCAAAGACGCGTTCGAAATCGGCGGCTCGATGCGCAGGAACAGGTCGCCTCGAAAGGCATCCGCGAGCCCGTCGAGTACCTGTGGCAGTTCGTGCTCGTCCGCGCAGACAGGCCCGCGCTGACAAAACCCGTAATGCATCCCAAGCGGCAGCGGCATTTCGTCGACAGAGGCGATCGCGCGCAACGCATCGCCGTCGAACACGCCGAACCGCTTCGCTTGCCCATTCCATTCCCACGCATGCAAAAACGCGCCCGAACGCGGCGCGTGCGCGAGAAGAAAATCATCCCATTGTTTTTTGTCGTCGATCGGGCGGACCTGCATACTAACGCGAGAGCGATTTCAACGCAGCGCGAATTCGCTGTTCGGTGGATTCGGCGTTCACATTCGAGAGCGCCTCCTCCGCCTGCTTGCGCGCATAGCCGAGTCCGATGAGCGCCTCGATCGCGTCGCCGTCCAACCCGGACGTGACCCCCGGTTCCTCCGCAAGCGCACCCGAAAGTTCGAGAATGATTTTTTGCGCCGTTTTTGTCCCGATCCCTGGCACGTCGGTCAGGAACGCGACGTTGCCTTTCATGATGTTGGCCTTCACGACATCAACCGAACCGGCGAAGGCGATTTTCTGCGCACTGCGCGGTCCGACCCCCGAGACGCTCGTGAGTCGCCAAAACAGTTCGAGCGCGGCGAGACTCACGAACCCGAACAGCTCGCGTTGGTCGTCGCGAATCACTTCGTGCGTGTAGAGCGTCGTCTCGCCTGTGATGCCGTGCGCCGCATCTTCGGGCATGATCACTTTGTAGCCGATCCCTTGAACCTCGAGAATCAAAAAACCGACGGCGTGATGAGTGACGGTTCCGGTCAACGAGACGATCATAGGGTTCGAAAACGTTCGATGCGTTTGGCGACCTCGTCGCGCAAGGCGAATGGGAGTTCCGGCCAGGCCCCTTCCCCGCGGATCGCGAGATGCAAACGGTTGATGAGCAGACCGAATGCCGGCCCCGGTTTCATCCCAGTGAGCGCCAAAAGCGCGTCCCCGTCAAGCCCGGCTGCGCGAAACCGCGCGCGTTCGCTCTGGCGGCGCACCGCTTCCCGCGCCCGTTCTTTCTCGGCCCACTTCCACGGCGCGTATGCATGTTCGGCGCGTAAGAAGTACTCGACCAGGCTGGTATCGTGCCAGACCCCGTGCGCGCCGCGACGCCGCGATCCGCACACCCCGTCCAGAAGGAGGCCTGCGAGAAACAGATCCAGAAAATCGTCCGCGTCGCGGCCGTACGCATTCGCGTAGCTGACCAGCCGATCGTACGCCGAGAGATTTACGCGATCGAACCCCGTGATCGCGTCCATGTGCAGGATGATCAGGTGAAAGACGTCGTTCTTTTCTTCGGCCGTGAGACGGCGAGCATCCGCGACGCGTACGAGCGCGTGACGCAAATCCGGATGCGCGATCGCATGCGCGTGGCCGTGGTAGTGGATACCGATCTGAAAAGCCAGAAAAAATTCGGCCTGCACAACCGCAGGAAGATCGTTCGGCCGCTCGGCCGCGAACGCGTCATAGAGCTCGAGAAATTTTGCGAGAAGCTCCGCGCGGACGCGCGCCCCTTCGTCCGTCCAGGCGTGCGCGAGCGGCAGGTTGAACCCAAGCTGGTCGCCGCGTGATCCCGACTTTGCCTCGAACCATACCGTCGACGGTTTTCCGAGATCGTGACAGAGCACGAACGTCTCGATCGACGCGGCGCGTTCTTTCACGGTTTCCTCGAGTTCGTCGATCTCCCCCTCGAACCCTTTCAGCCGACGAAACTCCTCGATGTCGATCAGATGAAGTTTGTCCTCGACAATGGCGTTCAGGGTCATGAGCGCTAAACGCACATGATCCGCGACAAACGGTCCCTCCGCGTGGTGCGTCGGCGACTGCGGCGTGCGCCACAGCACCTGAAAAACCGCGTCGCCGCGCAGCGCCCCCATCGTCGCATCCGCTCGACCGCGCAAAACCGCATCCCGCTCGATGCGCTCCATGGCGGCGTCCAGATACTCGGTTGTTCCCCGTTCATGAACGGATTCTGCGCGCCACATAGACGACCGTATTCTACCAGAAAAAAGAAAATCGGACGCGTCAGGACGGTCCGAGGAGGATGGGTTCAGCCGCGGGAGGTGCGTGGAAAACGGGGTCGCGATCGGCGTGGGCGCTCCAGACCTCGGCCGAACGTTTGTCGGCGAAGAGAGCGGCCGTGCAGCCGAACCAGAGCTCCGCTTCGACCTCATGCACGAGCGTGGCTTCACGCAGCCGACCGGCCTCGAGCCAGCGGACGAGCACAGTGCCGTCGTCTCGCTGGCGGAAGTTCAGGTGCCGCCAGCTCGTGCGCATGTAGCGCGTGACCGGAACGAATGCGGGGACGCGTTCGTCCAGGATCGCCACCCATCCTTCGGGGGCGAATTGCGTGCAGTCGTCTTTGTGCGGAGCCTCGAGACCCACGGTCCCTCCTTCGGGAAAATGAAAACCCGCCCTAGTCTAGCCTAGCGGCGGGCTTTTGGGAAGGGTTAGATCCCCGTCAGAAATTGCTGGACGTCCTTGAGCGTGACGGACGGGTTGCCGCGTTCGTTCTTATATCCCCAGTTGCGATCCATCCCAAAGGTGAATCCGCCGAACCGTTTGAACAGCGACGGCGCATGCGCGGACTCTTGCACGTAAATGAGCCCGCGTTTTTTCTCGACCAGGATGAGCGGAACCGGATGCTTAACCTCGAGCGCAATGATGAGCGAGATGCGCGGCCGCAAATCCGCTCCGGTGTTGTCCTCGATGAGGGAGAATCCGTTCCACGTTTTCCGCTGGTTCCACGCCGTGCGCGCCAATGCATCCTTGCGCGTCTCGTTTTTCGCGTCGAGACGCGTTCCCATCAGTTTTTTCTGATACACGAGCACCTGGCGGATCTCCTTGTCTGTGTACCCTTCGTCTCGCAAAGCCCACACGAATCCGCGGTCGTTGATCCCGACGCCGCGCACCAACCTCGGTTTGAACCCGAGCGCGTTTAGTTTTGCGTCCGTCACACGAAACACGCGCAAGAACTGCTCAAGCGAGGACGGAAGGAGGCGTGTGGTTTTCGGATCATGCGCCCGATCAAGATTCGTATAGTGATGGTGGTCGATGATAACGACCTCGACCCCCGCGCGACGCAACAGCGCCTCCGTTTTGCGTCCGGGCATTTCGATGATGACCGCCCGTTTCCATCCGCCGACTTTCACGCGCGCCCGGATGCGCGGTTCGCGATCGAGCGTGGCCCCGTGCGGCTGCTTCGATTCGATTACATCGAGTCCCATCGCCTTGGCGAGCTCGAAAATCATAACCGCTTCCGGATCATTGGGAGGGACGATGAGCACCGTTGGTTTCATACTGATTCCAGTATACATGAAAAGCGGGGTCCGATCTGGCCCCGCTTTTCGTAAGCGTTCCAGGAATTTGGTCAGCGCGCTCGAAGTCTGGGGTCAACGAGTGGCTGGCCAAATTTCTGGAACGGATCCTCGATCCGTCCCCACACCGCCCACGACAAGCCACGGGCCGTATGCTCTCCCCTCTTTTCCAGAATGCCGGACGCGTTCCCTTGGACGAATGAATCCGTCCCTGACTGCCGAAAAGGTGGCGGGAAGCGCGTTCGCGCCGTCCAGATATTCGAGCGCGGACTGTCCGTCAATCTCGAACAGCGCAGGCTATCACAACCCAAAAATCCTGTCAAGCATTTGTTGGTATTTTAACAAAAAATGGCCTTCATTAGCCATAAATAGTGTTCATTCTCTGTTGACAATTGTGAATTCTTCCTCAGAAAGAACCGCTCGCAACCTCTTGACACCCCACTCCCCTTCTGTTATATTCGCTTGTCGCTCACGAGGAGAAATCCTCGCAGGCGGCGGGGAGATGAAGTCATGAACTAGCTTTGGAGATCCCCACGTGCCGACTGGTAACGACAACGACCACGCAGAACATCCGAACGAGGAAGAGACCATGCTGAACGACGAAGAGATCCTGTTCAACATCGACGCCGAAGGCGTCTGTGACGCGGACGACGATCGCGTCGGCTCGGGACAGGGTTCGAACGTCGACGGCGCCGAGATCGATCCGTCCGACCCCTAGTCGACGAGATCGATCCGACGCAGAACAGCATGGGGGTGAAACATGCACCAGTGACACCTACGCCTCCGGCCGGGACTTCCCCCGCGTCCGCGAGGCTTTTACTTTTTGGCTGGTTTTACGCAGCTGTGCCAGGCCATCTCGAACAGGAATTTCGCGGTGTCCGCGAACGGCTGGCTTTCCAAGATGACGACCGTAATTTTTCCGATGAGCGTGATGAAGGCGACGCGATTGTGATAGATCCAGATATCGCCGTGAAAATCGCCGAGTGCGCTCGGCGCTTCACAGTATTCCGTTTCTTCCCGAGGATATTTGTTCTCGCCGATGTGCAGCACGCGAATTTTCGTTTGCTTGGGATCGACCAACAGACGCACGTCCTTCAATGTTTCCTTGTCGAGGTACGTATAGACGTCGTTCATGTTGGCGAGCTCGTAGATGAAGCTCGATTTTACCTGCCCAAGGTCCGTGAACAGAGCCCGCAACCCTTCGACCCCTTCGAAAAATCGAACGGTCGGGCGTTCTCCCCCGCCCATCATTTTCAGCTCTGGAAGCATCCGGCGCAGCGTTCCGAGCTGCTGTTCCATCCCATGAATCGCCTCGGTAAAGTGGTCGACCACCCGTTCCGGCTCTTCGGCCGCGAAGACGCGCTTCTTCCCTTTTTCATAGGTGGACATGAGCCCGCGGCGCTGCAGCTCTTCCACCGATGCGTACGTTGCCGTGCGCGACAACCCCGCTTTTTTGGCGATGTCCTGAATGCTCGACGGTCCGAGTTCGAGACTCGCGAGATAGAGTTTCGTCTCCGTTTCGGACAGACCGAGGGAGGTAAACAATTTTTTGATGTCCGTGGGCATACCGACGCTATTGTAGCACGAACCCGATCGTCACATCGAACTCGTTTACGCGCAGGGTTTCGTTTTTTTCCGGGACGTCGCCGCTCGTGCGCAGCGTATCCGCCTGTGTGCCGGCGAGCAGCACGGCTGCATGTTCCGTGAGCGCGAGCGCCATCTCGGCGTTTGCGCTTTGCACGTACAGCTCGATGCGGTCGCCCATGGACAGGCCCGTTTTTTTACGCAGATCATTCACGCGGCGAACGAGCTCACGAATCGTCCCCTCGCGCACGAGTTCCGGGGTGAGCGCAAGGTCGAGCTCCACGGCATACTCCCCTTTCTCGACCACGACGGTTTTCACGTTCACCTCGTCTTTCACGAGATCGATCAGCTCGTCCGCGAGCGTCCCTTCCGGGAGCGTCACGGTCGCGCTCGCGAGCACCTGACGCACCGCGCGTCCGGCCTCGGCGCGCTTCTCGAGCGCTTTCGAGACGACCGAACGGGTCCGCGCCATCGCGGTCAACAGCTCCTCGTCGAGCAAGGACGCATCGACCGTCGGCCAATCCTCAAGATGGACGGATTTTTTTCCGCCTTCGAGCTTTTGATACAGCACGTCCGCGAGGAACGGCGTAAACGGCGCGAGCAGTTTGCTGGTCGTGAGCAGGCAGGTCCGCAGAGTCGCGACCGCGGCCGTTTTGTCCGCCTCGTCATCGCCCTTGAACCGGTCGCGGCTGCGGCGCACGAACCAGGTCGACAGGTCGTTGATGAACTCCGCAATCGCGCGGCACGGCTCGGTGACGCGATACCCTTCGAGGTCCGCGGTCGCATCACGCACCAGCGCGTTCAAGCGGGCAAGCACCCAGCGATCAAGAACGTGGTTCGTGGGACCGATGGGGCCTCTGGGACCTATCGCGTACATCTCGTAAAATGTTTCAACATTCCAGAGGATCATGAACACTTTTTTCACCATCTCATCGAGCGATTTCAAATCAAACCGTTTCGATTCGCCCGGCTGGTTGATCGTGTACATGTACCAACGAACGGCGTCTGCGCCGTACTGGTTGACCACCTCGACCGGGTTCACGATGTTCCCGAGCGATTTGCTCATCTTCTTCCCCTTCGCATCAAGCACGTGACCGAGACAGATCACATTTTTGTACGGTCGTTCTTTCCCGAGCAGCGTCGAGACGGCAAGCAGCGTATAGAACCATCCGCGCGTCTGATCGATCGCCTCGGAAATGTAGTCCGCGGGGAACGCCTCGGCGTTGTCGATTTTCTCCTTGTTCTCGAACGGATAATGCCACTGGGCGAAGGGCATGGCGCCCGAATCAAACCAGACGTCGCACACCTCAGGCACGCGACGCGACGCGCCGCCGCACTTCCCGCATTTCAAGACGACCTCGTCCACGTACGGACGGTGCGGGTCGAAATCCGCGCCGACCCCGAGTTCGGCAAAGCTGCCGATGCACTGCTTGTCGCCGCATTCCTCGCATACCCAAATCGGCAGCGGGGTTCCCCAGTAGCGCTCGCGCGAAAACGCCCAGTCTTTGACCTCGCGCAACCACTCGCCGAAACGGCCTTCCTTAATATGCGCCGGTTCCCAGTTGATCTGTTCGTTGCCGGCGATAAGTTCGTTCCGCAGCGCACTCATCTTGATGTACCACGAGTCCTTCGCGTAGTAGATAAGCGGAGACTTGCAGCGCCAGCAGAACGGATAGGTGTGTTTCACCGTCTCCGTGTTCAGGATGAGTCCGCGCAAGGCGAGGTCTTCCGTGATCGTGGCGTCCGCGCCTTTCACGAATTTCCCCGCATACGGTCCGGCAGCTTCCGTGAACTTTCCGTCGAGACCGACCAGATGATATTTCGGGAGGCCGACCTTCGTGCCGAGCTCGAAGTCGTCCGCGCCGTACATGACGGCTGTGTGGACGATCCCGGACCCTTCGTTGGTCGCCACAAAATCCGCCGGGACGACATACCAGCCGCGTTTGGCTTCCTGATCCGTCCCTTTGATCGCCTCTTTCACGAACGGAAACAGCGGCTCGTATTCCGTACCGACCAGATGCTCCCCGAGTTTCTCGTCCACGACTTCGAACTCTCCGCTTGTCGCCGCATCCACGCGATCCTTCGCGATCCACAGGGACTCGTCGCCCTGCTTCACCTTCACGTAGGCGATCTCGGAACCGACCGCGAGCGCGACGTTGCTCGGCAGCGTCCACGGGGTCGTGGTCCATGCGACGAGATACTCCGGCGTCTCCGGCGTCGAGCCGTCCACGCGTTTGGTCACGCGAAACTTCACGTACACCGCCGGGTCTTCTACCTCTTTATATCCCTGCGCAAGCTCATGGCTCGAAAGTGCGGTGCCGCAGCGCGGGCAATACGGGACGACTTTGTAATCTTGATACAGAAGCCCCTTGTCCCATACCTGTTTGATCACCCACCAGAGAGACTCGACGTACTTCGGATCATAGGTGATGTACGGATTCTCAAGATCGACCCAAAACCCGATGCGCTTGGTGATCGCATTCCAATCCTGCAGATAGGTCCACACGGATTCTTTGCATTTTTTGTTGAACGCTTCGATCCCGAACGCCTCGATGTCTTTTTTGCCGTTGAACCCAAGCTGCTTCTCCACTTCAAGTTCGACCGGAAGGCCGTGCGTGTCCCATCCCCCTTTGCGATCCACGCGATACCCTTGCATGGTGCGGAACCGCGGGATGCAGTCTTTGAACGCGCGGCTTTCGACGTGATGGATCCCGGGGCGGCCGTTCGCCGTCGGCGGACCTTCGAAGAAAACGAACCGACCGTTCGGGGCCGGTTTTTTCAACGTCTCGTCAAAAATATGCTCCTGTTCCCAGTAGGCGAGCATCCCTTCCTCGAGCTCGGGAAAGTTCGGTTTCATGTCAGGCATAGTGGGCGCATCGTAGCGCGAATAGGCTCAATTGACAACACACAATCCCGGTGCATTTCTCCCGCTACGAGACGGTTCTTTTTTGCCATTCAGGACCCCTCTCCGTATAATGATGGCGTTCTTCTTTTCTTTGCGTATGCCTCGCTCCCCTAAGGCCGTTTCGCCGGACCTCAAACTGATCAAACTCGCCAAAGAACAGGGAAAGTACGGGTTGGAAGGCGCGTTCAAAATCTGCGTTTCGGGTGCGGCGGCCGGAGATACGCTCAAAGAATCGGCGGACAAGGCGTACGAGATCGGCAAATACATCGCGCTCTCTGGCTCGGTGCTCCTGACCGGCGCGACGACCGGACTGCCGTATCTCGCGGCCAAAGGCAACTTTGAATTCGGCGGATTGTGCATCGGGTTTTCCCCGGCGGCGACACCGCTCGCGCACATGAAAACATATCGGCTTCCGACGGAGTTCCATGACGTCATCGTCTACACCGGCTTCGACTACACGGGCCGCAACCTGCTCCTCACGCGCGCCGCGGACGCGGTGATCACGATCGGCGGACGCATGGGGACGTTGAACGAATTCACGATCGCCTTCGAAGATCACAAGCTCATCGGCATTCTTGCCAACTCGGGCGGGATGGCGGACGAAATTCCGCATCTGCTGCACACCGCCAAAAAACAGATGAGCGCGCACGTCGTGTACGATACGGATCCAAAACAGCTGGTTGATAAAGTGCTCGAAACGCTCCGAAGCAAAACCTATGCCAAAACCACTCGCTAATCCAACGGTGTATCTCGGAGCGGACCACGCCGGTTTCGAGGTGAAGGACGCGCTCAAACGCGAACTCGCACGCGCGGGGTATGTCGTCGAAGATCTGGGAGCGCCAACCCTTGATCCCGTGGACGATTATCCCGCATACGGGCATGCGGTCGCACAGCGCGTCGCCGCCGAACCGAACGGCCGCGGCATCCTGTCCTGCGGCAACGCACAGGGGATCTGCATCGTCGCAAACAAAACCAAGGGGGTGCGCGCCGCAACCGGATTCAGCATCGAAGAGGCGAAAACCTCGCGCACCGACGACGACGCCAACATCCTGTGCCTTCCCGGTCGGTTCGTCTCGACCGATGAGGCGGTCGCGATCGCGAAAGCCTGGCTCGAAACCCCGTTCAGCGGAGCGGAAAGACACGTGCGCCGATTATCGGAGGTAAAAGATATCGAAGATACCTCCGTATGATCGACATTCTTCCCTCGCTCTTGGTCGAATCCAAACAGGAATTTGAACGCCGATTGCGACTCGTGGAAAACGCGGTGCCGGTGGTCCATGTCGATGTGCTCGACGGGTCCATGTTCGGCCAGACCAACTGGTACGACGCGCGCGCGGTCGGAGCAATGGCGACCCCGGTCCGTTACGAACTTCATCTGATGACCACGAACCCGCTCCCGATCGTCGAAGAATGGAAGCGCGAGGTCCCCGGGCTCATCCGCGCGATCATCCACGCGGAAATCGAACGGCCGATCGGTACGCTTCTCGAAACGATCAAGGAAAATTACAAGATCGAATCCGGACTTGCGCTCAACCCTGAGTCGCCGCTCGACGAGGTGCATCATCTGCTCCACGCAATCGACGCGCTGCTTCTCATGAGCGTGCATCCGGGCCGGTCCGGCGAACCGTTCGAAGGGGACTATATCCTGGACAAAATCCGTTTGGCCCGCAACCATGTGCCGACATTGGCGATAGAAGTAGATGGAGGCGTCACCTTGGCGCTCGCGCCATCGCTCGTCCAGGCCGGCGCGACCCGCCTGTGTGCGGCCTCCGCGATTTTCGCGGCTGCGGATCCGTCCGCCGCGCTCGCCGCGCTCACACAGGCCGTTTGAACACGATCTCACAACATGCTATTATCAATGCACCTTAATCATCACATGCGTATGTTGAAAAAACTCCTCTCCATCGCGAGTACGGCGGCCATGCTCTTCGTCATGAGCGGTCTCTCCCCCATGACCGCATCGGCGGCCGTGGTTCCGCTCTCCCAGCTCCTGACCGGCGACCTCATCCGCGGCGAATCGTTTCCGGCCGTGTATTACCTCGGCGAGGACGGATTCCGCTACGTGTTCCCGAACGACAAGACGTTCTTCACCTGGTACGGCAACTTCGACAGCGTGAAGTGGATTTCGGACGAGGATCTCGGAAAGATCCAGATCGGCGGCAACGTCACCTACAAGCCGGGGACGAAGATGATCAAGATCGACAGCGATCCGAAGACCTACGCGATCGGCTCGGACGGCGAACTGCGCTGGGTCACCACCGAAGAGGTCGCGATCGCGCTGTACGGCGGCGACTGGAACACGAAGATCGACGACGTACCGGATGCGTTCTTCTCGAACTACCATCGCGGGGCGGACATCGAGACCGCCAGCGACTTCGACAGCGCCGACGAGATGGCGGCCGCAACCGACATCAATGAGGACAAGGACCTCCAGTCCCCGATCCTCATCAACATCACGGACAACAGCTACAACCTCTCCGGCCCGCTCACGATCGACGCCGGCCGCGCCGTGCGTTTCACGAACAAAGGGGCGATGGCTCACACGGCTACCGCGACCGACCTCAACTGGGGTACCGGAACCATGAACGCCGGTGATTCCTTCGAACGCTACTTCGACACCCCGGGAACGTACGACTTCTTCTGCAGCTACCACCCGACGGAAATGACGGGCGAGCTGATCGTCCAGTAAGCATTTCCAAACCCGCCCAGCGGCCGCCATGGCCCGGGCGGGTTTTCGATTTCGGCCACATGCGCTAAGCTTCCCGTCATGCACGACCCATCCTCACCTCCTCCGCCCCGTTCCGTGTTCCTGACCGTGTGCGCCTTCGGTCTGGCGCTGCTTTTGCTTGTGCTGTTTGAAGCGCACCCGACCTTCCCGGATCCAGATTCGTTCTACCACGCCAAGATGGCGCTCATCTTGCGCGACCAAGGGGTGATTCACGCGTTTCCCTGGCTGCAATGGACGACGCTCAGGGACCACTACGTCGATCCGCATCTGCTGTACCACATCATTCTCATCCCGTTCGTGTCCCTGTTCGATCCGCTGGTCGGGATGAAGGTGTCAGCGATCGTGTTCGGGATGACCGCTTTTATCGCGCTGTACGCCGTCTTACGCGCCATGCGCACCCCGTATCCGGAGCTGTTCGTGCTTGCCGGCGCGCTCTCGCTCGCGTTCCTGCAGCGCATGGCGCTTCCGCGCGCGCCAGCGCTTTCCATCGCGCTTCTGCTCGTCGCCACCTGGAGCGTGCGCGAGCGGCGGCCATGGGTGTCGGCCGCGCTCGCCGCCGTGTTCGTCTGGTTCTACCACGGCTGGCCCGTCCTGCTTCTCTCGGTCGGGGCGTTCGTGGTGGCGGATGCGTTCGCCTCTAAATTGGCCGATGACCGTTCGTGGGTGCGTGCCGTCGCCGACGCCGTGCGACGCAATGGCGCGACCGCGCTCGCCGTTTGCGGCGGCCTCGCGTTTGGGCTCGTGGTCAACCCGTATTTCCCGCACAATTTCGCGTTCAGTATCGTCGACATCGTAAAAATCGGGATCATCAACTATCGCGCGATCTTGCCGGTCGGCCAGGAATGGAACCCCGTCACGCTCGGAAACCTCGCCTCGAACACCGTGCCGGCCCTGGCGCTGTTCGTGTTCAGTTTTGCCTTTGCGCTCCCCGGCCTCGCGCGGCGCAAGCATCGTCCGGCGCGCGAAGATCTCGCAACCACGTTCCTGTTTCTATTTCTCTCCGGCGGCTATCTGGTCCTCACCATGAAATCCTACCGTTACGTGGAGTATCTGGTCCCGTTCGCGCTCCTGTCGGCCGCCACGTTCTTTCCGCCCGCGTACGAATTTTTTTCCGCCGAACTCTGGCCGATCATCCGCGACTGGTTCGCCCGTCATCCGATCGTGCTCGGGGCCGCGACCGGCGTGTTCACGCTCGCGCTTTCCATTACGCTCGCGACGGCGGTGTGGAACGTCGCCGCGCCGAGCACCTACTACACCGCCGCGCAGTACGAGGTGGCGACGACCTGGATCAAAGCGCACGTGCCGCCGGGGGAAACCGTTTTTCACAACGTGTGGGATTTTTCCATGGTGCTGTTCTATCTCGACGATACCCACTATTACATTGTCGGACTCGATCCGACCTTCATGTACGATGAAGACCCCGACGCCTGGCAGGTCTGGGCGGATCTCATTAGCGGCAAAGAAAGGGATGTCACGAAAATCAACACCGTTTTCCACGCGCGCGTCGTCGTTGTGGACACGCGCATGCCGGAATCAAAAAACTTGGAACAAAACCTGCTCGCCTCCCCGAACTTTATCGAGGTCGCCAGCAACGAATGGATTCACGTGTACGCCGACCCGTCTCTCTAACCCCCGCCAGCAAGCCGTGGAAACCTCTGAAAAAGGATGAGATTCGCGTGAAGAGCGAGGAACGGAGTGAGCCGTATGCCACATACGGTGAACGAGTACCGGAGCTCTGAACGCGAAGATCGCCTTTTTTCAGAGGTTTCAGGGGTTTTGTGATATACTGGGTGCGATATGACCAATCTCACGATCGGTCCGAAGGTGCGGCGGCCGCTGCATCTGCACGACAAAAAATTGAAGGAACTTGAAGAGCGCGCCGGCGCCATCCGCGAAGATTTGATCGACATGCTGGTGGAGGCGGGATCCGGTCACTCGGCCGGGCCGCTCGGAATGGCGGACATCTTCACGGCGCTGTATTTTCACGTGATGTCCCACGATCCAAAAAAGCCGAACTGGAAGGATCGCGACCGACTCATCCTTTCAAACGGCCACATCTGTCCGATCCGCTACGTCACCATGGCGCACGCCGGGTACTTTCCAAAAAAGCAGCTGATGACCTTGCGCAAACTCGGATCCCCGCTCCAGGGTCATCCGGAACGCGAACGGCTTCCGGGCTCCGAAAGCACGTCGGGGCCCCTCGGGGATGGATCCCCGCAAGCGGTCGGCCTCGCCTACGCCGCGCTGCTCGATCGCGCTCCGTGGCGCGTGTACTGCCTCATGTCGGACGGCGAACTCGAAGCAGGTATCACCTGGGAAGCGCTGCTGTTCGCTGCCAAATACAAATTGTACAACTGCACGTTCGTGATCGACCGCA
>CAZOPY010000013.1:0-16056 GCA_964581945.1 uncultured Gammaproteobacteria bacterium
GGTGTCGGCCGGGACGAGGTCGCCTTCGTTCACGTACACGTCCTGAAGCACGCCACCCGCGCTCGAGGCGAGATCAATGTGCGGCGCGGACACCTCCGCTTTCTCGACGTACACCTCGTTGCGATGCAGATACCAGTACCCGCCGCCGACGATGCCGCCGGCCACGAGAAGGACGGCCAGAGCCGTAAGAAACTTCTGTTTTGTGATCTTTGGCATATTAGTGAGAGGTTCCAAATTGAGCGATACGATCCTGTTCATCGAGTCCTCGCGTGATCTCGACGCGTCCATCCGACGACACGAGGCCGGTTTCCACCTCGCGCTGGATCGGGCCGTTGTCGTCCACGATCACATACGTCGCGCCGCCGTGGCGGATGAGCGCGCTTTCCGGCACCGCGAGCACGCCTGCGTGCGTGGCGCTTCCGATGCGCACGTTCGCGTTCATGCCCGGTTTCACGCGCGCGTCATCACTCGTGAGCACGAGCGTCACTTTGTACGCGGCGCTCCCGTTCACATCCGTCGGCGCCGTCTCGACCGTGACCACCGTCGCGTCGAACGTCTCGCCCGGCAACGCGTCGAGCGTGAACGTCGCCGGCGCGCCAACCGCGAGATTCGCGACGTCGGTTTGCGCGGCCCAGGCGTCGATCTGCATCTTGCCGGACGACATGAGCGACACCATCGGGACGGAAGCAGACGCAAACTGTCCAACCTTCGCATCCACGTGGGTCACGACCCCGTCGATTGGAGCGCGGAGCACCGTTTTGCCGAGCTGCGCGCCCGCGGCATACACCGCAGCCTGCGCCTGCGCCACGCGCGCGTTTGCGGCTGCGAGGTTCGCCTGCGCGCTCTGCATGTTTGCGTTCTGCGCATCGATCGCTTCTGGACGCGAGCCGGCGTTCACGATCGCCAGCTGATCCTCTGCGGCCGTGAGCGCGCTCTGTGCGCCACTCACCGTTGCCGTCGCCGTCGTGATCGAAGAGGCGTTCTCGGCCTCCTGCGTTTTCATGGCTGTTAGATCCGCCGACACGATCGACAGGTCGCCGTTTGTGAGCGAGATCGCCCCGTTGAGCGTCGCGAGATCGGTCGAACTGAATTCGTCCGTGACCGGCACGCTCGCGAGTGCCGCGTTTACCGTTCGGAGGGTGTCCGCGAGATTGGCGAGGTCAGTCTCCACGGTCGACGTGTCCGCGTTGGATTCGAGCGCGAGAATTTCGGAGTACAATCCACCGGTCAATCCCGAAACGGACACGCGATTCCAGGAACCGGCGCCCGAAACGCCGTAGAGCGACTCGATCGCGGCGCCTTTCGCCGTCTCGACCGCAAGCGCATCCTGGTCTGAGCCGTGATCATACGCAAACTGGATGTCCGTAAGGGTCAGGAGCGTGTTGCGTGCGTCCGACACGGCGGATTGCGCTGCGGAGACCGCGGTCGAGGTCGAGGCGGCAAGGTCCGCGGCCGCTTTCGTCTGCGCATTCGCAAGCGAGACGTTCGCGCTATCCAGGGTGGTTTGCGCGGAAGCGACCGACGATTCGGCTGCCGTCACCTGTTCCGGGGTCGATCCGTTCTCCACCTGTGCCAGCAGCGCGTTCTGCGCATCAAGCGCGGCCTGCGCGACCGCGACCTGCGCCTGCGCCGCTTGCACACCGGCTTGCGCCTGCGCATACGCCGCCGACTGATCGCCAGCGCGAAGGGTCGCGAGCAGTTGTCCGGCTTTCACAGTCTGATTCGTTTTCACGGAAACGGAAGCGATCGCACCCGAAGACTCGAACGCGAGGTCCACCTGCGTAGCCGGCGTCACGATCCCGTCCAGCCGAACCTCGGCCGTCAGATCCGTGCGCTCAACCGCTGCATACTGATAGCCCGGGTCGCTGTTTGCGCGCGTCGCAAAAACGGTCCCGCCGATGACAAGCACGATGGCGCCCACCGCCACGACCCCGATCGCGACGCGATGTTTCTTCAGAAGATTACGATCCATAAATTGAGGAGAGCTTTTTCAAAATGTGAATAAGGGACTTCTGCTCCCCCTCATCAAGATGTCCAAACACCTCGGTCAGATGTTTTGTGATGGCTGCCTTCCCTTCCGCGAGCGACTTCTCCCCCTTCTTCGTCATCGCAAGTCGGATCACACGACGATCATCCGGATCCGCGGTGCGCTCGAGCAGCCCGTCGGCAACCAACGGATCGATAAGCGAGGTCGCAGACGACGGCGTGACGTGCATGCACTCGGCGATGTCCTTCATCGTCGGCGTCGGATGCGTGCGGACCGCATGCAGCGCCTTCAGCCGCAGAAACGGGAGCGCACTGACCCCGTCGCGGTGCCACGTTTTTTCGTGAATGAGCTGCTTGGTCGAAAACACGAGCGAAACAAGTTCGTCTAACTGGGCGGGAGAATGGGACATACAAAAGAAGTTACGATGGCAGAATAGTACGAGAGTTGAAGTATCTTGTCAAGATAACGCAGAAAAACAAAAAACCCCGATTCGTTCGGGGCTTTTTCCCTTTTTAGTGAATATCGAGCGCCCGGTTATGCATCCGCGCCATGTCCTCTGCCGCCTTGCGGGTTGCGAGGAGAAGTTCCTCCATCGCCTGCTGCTTTTCCGCGTAGTATTTTGCGAGGTCGGCGTGCTTTGCGTCCGCATAGGAGCCGAGTTGCCGCTGGGCGATCGCGAGTGCTCGGTGCGCTTTTTCCCAGCGTGCCTGGAACATGCCGATATCAAAATTCCCGTCGCGCACGCGGCGCAGGCCGAGGATCTGTTTGGGCGGACGCAGAAGATCGCGCGCAATTCCGAGCCACTTCAGGATGTTCAGGATGTAATAACTGATGTCGATCTCCCACCAGAAAAATCCCTGCCGCGCGCTTGCGCTGTAGTAGTGATGGTTGTTGTGCCACCCTTCCCCGAGCGTCATGAGCGCAAGGAACAGCGAATTGCGGCTCGTGTCGTTCGTCACATACCGACGACGACCGAACACGTGCGCAAGCGAGTTGATGAAGAAGGTGGCGTGGTACAGCATCACGGTCGAGAGAAAAAATCCGACCACCAGCATGCTCCAACCGCCGAAAACAAAACAGGCAATGGCGAGCAGGGTCGGCGGGACGAGACAATGTTTGTCGAGCCAGCGGAGCTCCGGGAACTTCGCAAAGTCCGGAATGAGCTCTTCGCGCGTTCCGTAAAACTTATCGCAGAGGATCCACCCAAGATGACTCCAGACAAACCCGCGAAGTGGCGAATGGATGTCCTTCGGTGTGTCCGAATAGTGATGATGGTGCCGGTGATATCCTGCCCACCACAGGACCCCCTTCTGCGCGGCCATGGTCCCGCCAAACGCCATCACGAACTGGGCCACGCGACCGAGTTTGTATCCGCGATGCGCGAAATACCGGTGATATCCGGCGCTGATAAAGAACATCCGGAGGTAGTACAGACCAAGACAGACCAAAATATCGGCAAGATGAATCCCGGTGAAAAAGACGAGAAAAGGGGCCAGATGCATGAGGATAAACGGGATGACACGCACCCAGTTAACCCGTTCGTCTGATTCCCGCGCATAGGCTGGCGAGTTCATAAATGGAGTATAGCACGCTTATTTCGGGGCTGAAATAAGCATAACGACCGTTTTTATGCTATACTATTTCTATTCGATAATTCTTTTCCACACCCCCTATGGAAGGCATGCACGGAGGAGGCATGTGCGGTTGTCCGCACCACAAAGTCGTTCCATTACTCATCACGGTCATTGGGCTCTCGTTCCTGCTCCAGGCCCTGAACGTGATCCCCGCCTCGACCGCCGGGATCATCTGGCCGGTCTGTCTGACCCTCATCGGGGTCATGAAGCTCACGAGCGGCATGTGCAGCTGCTGCGGCATGGGCATGAAGAAATAATCCCAAGCAAAATCCAGTCCTCACGGGCTGGATTTTATGTTATACTTCTTCTGATTGTATGAAGAAGGCTCCTTCGCACCACAAGAAGCTCGGACAATTTTTTTCGACCGCGATTTGTGGCAATGACATTTTGAGTTCGACGCTGTACGTCACGGGAATCGCGGCGCTGTTTGCCGGAACGTATGCGCCGATCGCGCTCCTGCTCGTCGGTGCCGTGCTGCTCCTGTATCGCCAGGTATACCGCGAGGTGGTTGAGGCGCTGCCGGTGAATGGCGGCGTGTACAACGCGCTCCTGAACAGCACGTCCAAGGCCGCATCCGCGCTCGCCGGAACGCTGACCGTTCTCTCCTACATTGCGACCGCCGTGATCTCGGCAAAGACCGCGGTCGAATACCTGTTCCGCTTCCTCGGCCAGATTTTTCCAAGCATGAGCGCCACGTTCGATTCCTCGGTCACCTTCGCGGTGATCGCCGTGCTGTTCCTGTTCGCCGTGCTTGTCGTCGTCGGCGTGTCTGAATCGGCGGTGGTCGCGGCTGGAATCTTCTCGTTGCACATCGTGACGCTTCTGGTTTTTCTCGGCGCCGCGATCGTTGCTCTGGCAACCGGCGTGCTGCCGTCCGTGTGGGCCGCCAACGCGACCGCCACCGCCGCGCTCGTTTCCGCGCATGGCGGGCTTGCCCCGGTGCTGTTCCTCGCCTTCTCCGCGTCGTTGCTCGGCGTTTCCGGATTTGAAAGCTCGGCGAACTTCGTCGAGGAACAGGCGCCGGGTGTATTTCCGAAAACGTTGCGCAACATGACCGCGGGCGTTCTGTTCTTTAACCCGATGGTCGCGCTCATGATCCTGCAGGTGATGTCGCTCGCCGGAATCATCGCCGCCAAAGACTTCGTGATCGCCGAGGCCGCAACGTCGGTGGGCGGCACGTGGTTGCTCGCGCTCGTCGCAATCGACGCGTTCCTTGTCCTGTGCGGCGCCGTGCTCACGAGCTTTGTCGGGGTCAAAGGACTTGCGTACCGCCTCACGATCGACGCGTGTCTCCCGTCCGTGCTCATCTCAAAAAATCCGAACCAGCCGCGGATCATCTTTGGCTTTTTCGCCTTCTGCGTTTCCATCCTGCTCCTCACCAAAGGCGATCTGCTCTCCCTCGCCGGCGTGTACACGATCAGTTTTCTCTCGGTCATGACCTCGTTCGCGCTCGCGAACCTGATCCTCAGAAAAAACCGTCCGGATCTGAACCGGCCGTACAAGGCCTCGCTTGTCGTCGTCATCCTCGCTGCCAGCGCGACGGCGGCCGGGCTCGTCGGCAACATCCTGATCGACGTCAAAAACGTCCAATTTTTTCTGACCTACTTTATTCCTGCCGCCACCGTCGTTCTGCTCGTCATCTACAAAAAAGAGGCGTATCACTCCGCGGCGCGCCTCACCTGGTTCCACAAGGGCCTGCACCGGTTCTTCAAAAAGAAATTTGAGGAAGCGGCAAAGGATCGCATCTATATTTTCTTGCGCACGAACACCCTCGTCGCCAACGCGCTCGATTACGTGTCTCGAAACGAAAGTGCCACGCATATCACGTTCATCCACTGCGAAGAGGGCAACAAAACATGCACGATCGAACTCGAGCAAATTCTCGCAAACGTCCGAAAGGCCGGGTTCTATCCCAAGCTCCAACTCGACGTTCTGTGTCTCCCGGAACAATTCTCGGACAAGACGCTCGATAAATTTTCAAAACGCCATCACGTTCCCAAACACAAAATCTTCATGGGCTCCATCCACACGACGCACGGATTCACCTATCAAAGCGTCGGCGGCGTACGCATCATCTCGTAAGAAACAAAACATCCCGCCTGCCGGGATGTTTTTTGTATCGTTATATTCTTTTGACTGCTTTGACGATCGCGAGGAAGATAACAGCCCCGATGACCGAGGTGATCAGCTCACCAAGCGTGCTGCGAGGCTGAATGCCGATCAGGTCGAACACCAAGCCGCCGACGACCGCGCCTAGGATCCCGATCAGAATGTCGGCGATAATCCCGTACCCGCGGCCTTGAACGAGGACGCCGGCCAGCCAACCAACAATCAGGCCGATCAACAAAAATCCGAGAATGTTAGCCATACCTATCGTATTAAGGATAGGCGTTCCCGCCACCGGTCGATCCGCCGGAGGTATTGGTCGGCGTCGGCTGCACGTTCGGAGCCGGGATCTGAATGTTGATGCTGTTGTTTCCGGCCGGCTGGTTCGTCTGATTCATGCTCTGAATCGCCGGCAGGGCGTACACGAAGAAGAGGGCGGCCAGAACGATGAGGATAACGATCGCAACGATCGCCACGATGGCGCTTGAATTGTCTCCTCCGGAATTTCCGTCTGCCATAGGGTAGGTGTGAGTGAGTAGATGATATGAAAATACTATCACGAATGCCCACGCAACCGCCACGCGGTTATCCACACAACGCCGCACAAAATATGACAAAAATGACATACAAACGGGATTTACTTATCCACATTTCCGGTTGAACGAATAGCTGGTTCGTCTATAGTAATAGGGTAACAAATTACTATTCATGAAGAATATTTCTCATGTGTTCGATGACGAAGAGCTGACGCCGAACGGCGAGGCAGAGGCATCGGAATCGTCGGGAGAGGAGGCGGAAAAGGAAGACACGGAAGACGAGGGAGATGAAGGCGAAGATGAGGCCGACTAGCCCAAGGAGGTAACTCACTCACACATTCGTATGAGGAATTTCATTCGTTACATCGTTCCGGCCGCGTTGTTCGTTTTTCTCGCGGCGACACCTGCGAGCGCGAGCACGCTTGTGGTCGGCATGATTACGCCCGTTAGCGCGGCGGTGAACGTGGCGCAAACGTACAGCGCGACGTACTCGAGCGCCTATACCGTTACCAACTGCACGCTGTACGTGGACGGATCGAGCCAAGGGTCCATGGCGTTGACCGGCGACCTGGCCGGGATCGCCACGATGGCGTACACGTTTACGACCAGCGGCTCGCATGCGGCGTATGCAAACTGCAGCGACTCGTACGGAGACGTCACAAGCGGCGCATCGGTCGCGATCACGGTCTCGAGCAGCAGCGACGTGACCCTGCCGAGCACGCCGACAAATCTCGCGTTGGTAACCGCCTCGAGCGATAACACCCCGACCTTCACCTGGAGCGCTTCCACGGACAACGTGGCCGTGACGGGGTACGACGTCTCGCTCGATGGCGGTTCCTACGCTTCGATCGGCAACACCACGACCTACACCGCGGGAATCCAGACGAACGGAACGCACACCTTTGCCGTGCGCGCACGCGACGCGGGCGGCAACGTCTCGGCTTCGACCTCGATCGCGTACACGATCGCGGTTTCCGGCAGCGGCTCGATCGTGCTCACGCCCCCGTTCGGCCTGACGCAGATGTCCGCTGATGCGCTGCTCATCGTCTCGGCCAGCCGCGCGGATCTGGAGCTGACCACCGGACGCGCCTGCGAATGGGCCGCGCTCGATGCGAGCGCGAAGGTGTCCGCCGTCTTCGGCGCGATCTCGGACGTCAACGTCCGCGCCGCCATCGAAAATTTCGCCGCCTGCGGCACGGTCAGCACACACTTCCTGGGCGCTGGCGAACGCCTCGGGATCGTGAACTCGTTCAAATCCGCCTTCGGCCGCGTCCCGTCGGGTTCCGCGGACTGGAATGACGTGATCAAGATAGGCAACGGCCGATTCACGGCGATGATCTCGGCTTCCGCGGAAGCAGCCGCAAAGATCACGTTCAAAAAGATCTACCTGCGCGACGCGAACATGAGCGTGACCGCCGACGCGAACGCCGTGATCGTCATGGCATACGGTCTTCGCCCGCAGCCGCGCAACTTGAGCTCGGAAGCCGCGGCGATTCTGACCTTCGAAGCGGTCTACGGTCACGCGCCGGTCACCGCCTCCGAATGGGATGCGGTACGCGCCACGGCCTACTCGGGCGCCACGCGATAATCCGACGATAACGAAACAGGACCCTGGTGGGAGGGTCCTGTTTTTAGTTGTTTACGGTTTTTCGGTAAACGTGATCGCGTTCGGGAGCAGTCGCCCGGGACCGTACCGATACACCCCGTGATCGTACAACGCGGCGCTGCCGCCGCCGTCGAGATTCATCGCATCCGTTGCGCCGAGCGCTTGGAAGATGTAGGCGAGGTCCGGCACGGTCGCGGAGCTTGCGATCACGAGGAACAGCTGGTCTTGGTCAAAGCCAATCCCGCCGCGCAACCCTTTGACTGTCCGCTGGCTATCGTCCATGCGCGTCTCGTTCCAAACGATCACCTCTCCGTTCTCGACAAGCGACGGATAGTTCGCGATCGCGCCGGAGAGCTGTTTTCCCGTGCGCGATTCGAATGCCGCGACGGATGTGCCGAAATCCTTCGTGCGATGAAAAAAGAGATAGTCTCCGTCCGTCGTGTACACGAGCATTGGGCCGACGTGCACCGCCAGACTGTCTTCGTTCAGCATCACCCCGGCGGCCGAATTGTAGACCGGCGACAGGAACGTGTTCGTCTTCCCCGCGCAGGACGCGTAATCCGGCGGGCAAAAATAGGTTCCGTGCAGGCCAATCGCGGCCCCGTTTTCCTGCACGTACGTCGCGAGACTTTTTGCGGCGCATCCGTCGTTGCAATCGGACTGTTCGGCCGTGTCCGTCACCATGGCGAAGGCGTTCCGATTCAGGGTGAGCACGCGCACGTCGAATGCGCCTTGCGGCAGGGTGAGCGTGTAGCTTTCGTACTGGCTCGTTTCCGGAACGATCGCGGGGGCGATCGGGATTTGCGCAAGATCCGTCTGCGTGATCCCGAGCCCGAGCTCCTGCATGAGAGCGAACGCGTCGTCCGGGCGGCCGAGGTAATAGCGCTTCAGGCTCCCTGGATATACATACCACGCTTCCCCGTGCTCCTCGACCTGCAGCAGAATCCGTCCGGAGAGCCGTTCCCGGAGCGCCAGATCGCCCGTAAACGTGTCGCTCTCGGTCGGGATGTTTGCGAGATCCTCGTCCGTGATACCGAGCCCGAGCGCGCGCATGATCGAAAATGCATCCGCCGGGCGGCCGAGGTAATACCTCTCGAGCGTCGGCGGCGACACATACCAGGCCTCCCCGTTATTTTCTACGTCGAGCAAAACATACCCGGACACGCGTTCCGCGAGCGTTTCGGCGTGTACCGGCCCTGCCAACAACAGAAGCGCGAGGCAACCCATGAAAAAAAGAGGCACCTTCATGCCTCCAGTATATCATCGCCCCCGGTTACTCCGAAAGATAATCCATTGGGTCGAGCCAGGCGTCGATTTCCGCCGGGTCGTGCACGTATCCGCGAATGTCGATTTCCGTCCCTTTGTGCACGCTGAAATGTAGGTGCTTGCGCACCCCGTCCGTTTCCTCGCTGTAGCCCTGGCCGAGCACGCCGATCCGGTCGCCGGTTGCGAGCGTATCGCCCGGTTCCGCCGCGATGCTTGCGAGGTTCAGATGGCCGTACAGAACCGTCACAGGTTCGCCATCAAGCATGCAGCTCTGCACCGCGACCCCGCCGTACCCCTTGGCGAATTCCTTCAGGAGAAGCGGGCCGTCGCACGCAGCAACGATTGGAACGTCCATGTCTTTCTCGGCCTCGGTCGTTTCAAAATCTACGCCAACATGATAGCCGGTAAAACGATCGTTCGGCACGGGCGAGGTTCCCTTTTCGATCAGCAATCCGAACGGTTTTTTTGTGACACGCGCGAGCGCATTGTCGATCGGGAACGCGAGCGGCGCTGACGCAGCGACCGCGGAGGTCACGACAACCGGCGGCTCCGCCTGCGCGGGCGTGGGGGCGGTCTGAACGGGAGCGCCGTACACATCCGCGCCCGCCAACAGAAACGCCACCCCGCTGACCAGAAGCAGCAGGAGACACAGTTCAAACGCGGTGTGGACCCTCGATGGACGTTCCATAAGGGAAGGAGTCTAACACAAATCTTGATTTTCTTCAAGAGTGCTTGCGCGGCAGAATGCCGAGCGTGTTTTTCAACGCCCCGCCGACCTGCTTTTTTAGATAGTAGGAAACGTGCCGAAACATCTGATAGGGCGTTTGCTTTCTTGGAAACGCGTACGTTTGCTCCCACGGGCGAGGGGCCTGGCCCGACATCCGCCCAGAGACGATCAGCGCGGTCGCGGCGGCAAACGTCATCCCGTTTCCGGAAAAGGCGGTCGCGACGAACCGGTCCGGTGCGTACGTGCCGATGAACGGCAGACGATCCACCGACTCAATGAGCGGACCTCGCCACTCGCGCACGAGCTGGTATGGCGTTTCGGGCAACAGGCGATCAAGCGCGCGTGCGAGCGAACGAAACGACTTTTTTTGACTCACCGGAAAATCCCGCCGATGATCCTCGCCGCCGACGAGCACGCGATCGTATCCTTGGAAGCGGTCGACACGGATGTAGTGGTACGGATTTCCTGAATCAACATACAGCCCTTCCGGAATCGCTCCCGACGCCGTTTTCGCTTCTAACACGTAACTCACGTACTGCGCTTTTTGAAAAAACAGCTGCTTCGGCTTGTTGAACGGCAGGTGCGTTGAAACGAGCGCCATTTTTGCTCGCACGCGCGCGCGATCCGTGCGCGCTTCCACCGGGCCGGTCTCGGTCAACGAAAGCACGGCGCTTTGCTCAAACACGCGCGCGCCGAGCGCGACGGCGCGATCCGCGAGCGCCTGCACGAACCGGGTCGCGTTGAATTTCGCTTGGTTCGGAATCTCGAGATAGCCGTGGTGAGAAAATCCAAGATCGCCTTCGGCGTGAAACGTCGCCTCGAGTCCGAGCCGCGAGGCGATCTTCGCCTCCTCGGCCAACCGTTGGGCGTCATGTGGACGGTCTGCGTAGAGTGACATCGAGCAACGCATGAACTCGCAGTCGATTTTTTCGCGTTCGATGATCTCCTCCATTACATCGATCGCTTCGATGCCGGATTGCCAGACGTTTCGCGCGAGCGCGTCGTCGTACAGGTCCACCATCTCCGCGAGGTCCATGTCGATCACCTGCGTCAAAAACGCGGTCGTAAACGCGGTCGCCCCTGCCCCGATCCGATCGGCCTCAAGCACGACCGGTTTTTTTCCCGCTCGCGCCAACAGATAAGCGGTCAGCATTCCTGCGAGTCCGCCGCCCACGATCACGACGTCCGCTTCCGTGTCCGCTTCGAGCGGCGGATACGAATGGGCCGCGCGTCCCTCATCCCACGTTGGAAGATCCTGTTCAGACATAGATGCGTTTTTCACGCTGCGCGATGGAATTCGCCCTGCGCTTCCCCACCTTCGAACCGCGTCATGTGCGCGCGCAGTTCCGACTGAATTTCGGCGATTTTTTCCGCTTTTGATTCGCGGCTCGGAGCAATCAGATCCGCCATCTCGCGGCAGGCGTGAAGATCGAATCCGAACTCCGGGTTCCGTTCCATCTCCACCTCCATCTGCCGAACGATCTCCTCCCGCACGGCCGAGTCCTCCTCGCGCGCCCGCTTGAGCACGCGCGCAATGCGATCCTCGAGTGGCGCGTCCGTCGCGATCACAAAGGTGCGATCCCCAAACGCCTTCCGGATCGCCGCAATCTCCCCCGGGTTCCGGATCGAATCCACGAGCAGGATCCCTTCGTCATCCTCGGGCAGTTCGGCGAGCATTTTTTCCACCCAGGCGCCCGGTCCCATTTTTTTGCGCCGCGCGTTTCCCGCCTCGCGCAGCGTGTCGCGCGTCAGCGGTTTCTGTTCCTCGCGAACGACCTCGCGGATGTAGTCGGAAAGCAGCACGCTGCGCACCGATTCCTTCCCCTCGAACATCGCCTGAATCGCTTCCACCGCCAACCCCTTCCCCGAAGCGATCGGCCCCGTGAACCCGACGACGAGTTGATAATGACGTGCGCGCGTATTCATACCCGCACGCAAAGATCCACGTCGAGCCCGAGGTTCGATGCGATGAATTCAAGTTGTTCCTGTTCGCCAATGACGTCCGTCGTCGGGATGCCGATGCGCACGTGCCCGTCCGCGAGCGCCACCTGTCGTCCCTGCGCGTCGCGATACGCGCCCGGCTCCATCATGAATCCGAGCCGTGCCAGGCGTTCGTGCAAAAATATCTTTCCCCCCGGACTGACAGGAACGTCAAACCATTTCATGTTTGTTGCGTCTGCCATAAGGTCAGGGAGTCACATCGTAACGGGTGATGAACGCGTCCCATGCTCCGGCATTGCTCCCGCTCATGACGCCGCCCGTGCGCCCAACCACGTACAAGATTCCATCGAACAGGTCGATCCCGCGCGGCTCATCATAATCGGAGGTCGCGATGGCCGTAGACCACAGGAGCTTTCCGTCGGGCGCGTAGTCTCGGAGGTAACCGTCCTGCGTCGGAGGCGCGGTGCCATGCTTCTCCGTTTCTCCGTTCTCCGAGCCGATCACCCAGATCCCGGTATTGGAGTCGACCACGAGCGCTTGCGTCGCATCACCGGCCGGCGTCCCGAACTGGTCGGTCCAGATGGGCGAGGAGGCTCCACGCGCAAATGCCGCGACAACCGCGTCCGACAGGCCCGAGGCGGATTCGCCCGGCAGCTTTCCTTCGGATCGACCGCCCACGTAAATATTCTGCGCATCGACCCCGATGGCGTGTCCGAAATCCGTTTGCTTCGAACCGAACTGGTGAGTCGTGAGCAATTTTCCGTCCAGGCTCATCTGCCCGAACCAGATATCCTCGACGCCGACCTGCGGATCCGCGCCGATCTGGGAAGAGGTCGCACCGACGACGTAAATGCCGCTCGCGTCCATGGTCGCGCCGAGCGTTTCTTCAAACCCGGGCGACCCGAACTGTAATGTCCAGAGAACATTCCCATCCGGATCGTAACAGCGGGCGAAAATATCCTCGACCCCCTGTTTTGTGAACCCATCAAACGAACCGAGCGTCCCGCCGCCGATGCAGATGCGCGTATCGTCCGAAACTACCCAGGTCGATTCGTCTCGATTTTTCGTCCCGAACTGCTTGGCCCAAACGAGCGTGCCGTCCGGCGTGTACTTGTGCAAAAACACGTCGAGCTCCCCCTGGATCGTGGCGTCGAGCGATCCTTCGGTTTCGCCGCCGACGTACACGCCGGTCGCGTTGATCGTGATATCGGACGGGGTCTCGCGGTACGGCGTGCCGAATTGATGCGCCCAAAGTTTGGTTTTTCCGTCGAGTGAATATTTCGCGACGTAGGCGTCGCGCGCATCCGGCAGTCCAAACGTGTGCGACGCGCCGATCCCTACCGCTTCGCCCGGCGTTGCCGTCGAAAGATCTCCGGCATTGGTCCCCTCCAAATTTCCCTCGGTCTCACCCGTCACGTAGATCCCGGTTGCGTCCACGGCAACCGAGTCCGCCGTGTCGTCCTCAGAACTCCCGAACTGCGCGGTTCCGAGCAGGACCGGAGCGCTTGCGGTCGTCGGCGGCGTGTTTGAGGACGTGTTCGACTGAGAAACCGTGTTCGATGATCCGTTCTTCTTCGTCTCCTTCGCCGCTTTGCGGCTGAGCACGTACACCCCGCCGGCCAAGAGCAGTCCGAACAGAACGAGCAGAACAATCAGGACCACCCAGGAGCGATGGGTCGAAGCCGGAGCGCTTGCGGGAGGAGGGGTCATTGAAGGATTTGTGGGGGAATTCGCGTCCATAGGTAACGGTTATGAGCAGGCGGGTATTTATTGTAGTATACGCTTATCATCACTCACTGTCTTTATCTATGTCCAGCCTTCAACGCACCTTTTTGGTGCCCATGATCGGCCTCCTGCTTCTCGGAGCCGGGTGCTTCTCTCCCGGGGCGAAAAACACCGCGCCGTCCTCCTCGGCTCCCGAGCTTTCCGCGGCCGGCAAGCAGACGTACCACCTGACGGAAGATGGCACGAGCCGCGAATTTATCGTGTATCGTCCGAATGACATCCCGCTCGATGAGGAGGTTCCGGTCGTGTTCATGTACCACGGATCCGGCCAGACCGGAGAAATGTTCTACGAGGATTCGGGCTGGAAAGAGAAGGCCGATGCCGAAGGGTTCGTGGCCGTGTTCCCGACCGCGCTGAAATACCATGTGTTCGCGGACGAGAAGGTGATTCGCGGCGAGGTGCAACAGGATGTCTCGCAGTATCAAACCAAATGGAACGGATTCGACCTGGTTCATGCCCTTGACCCAGCCTACCCGGATCAGACGCTCGCCGACGACGTCGGGTTCTCTCGCGACATGGTGGCGTTCGTCGAGGACCACTACGCCGTTGATTCGACGCGCATCTACGCGAGCGGATTTTCGAACGGCGGCGGGTTCATGAACCGGCTGGCGGTCGAGGCCACGGACCTGTTCGCCGCGTTTGCGCCGAGTTCGTCCGGCGGCGTGACCGTCGAGGGACTCACAGAAATGGGGTACGTGCCGCCGGCCGGGTTCGTCGCGCGGCCGATGATCCGAATGGTGGGATCCGACGACCCGAAACTGACCTATGCCACGGGGGTGGACAGTTTCTCGACGACCGAAGCGGCGATGGACCCGGGCAACGCCGTCCGCGTCTACTTTGTCGACGGATTCCTGTCGATCCTCGGCCTCGACGACACCTACACCTTCAGCCAGGAAGGCCGCATCTCGAAATTCGTCTTCGCCACACCCGCGGACGGATCAAGCAGCACCGCCGAATATGATCTGCTTATCACGGACGGGATGAAACATGTCTACCCGAACGGGACGAATTTCCCCGTGAACGCCGTGGACATCTATTGGGACTTCTTCCAACGATTCCATCTCTAACAAAAAGCGTCCCGCGCCGGCGGGACGTTTTGTTTTGATCGCGTTACGATTTGATCGGCAGTTCGAACCAGAACGTACTCCCCTTCCCTTCGGTCGACGTAAACCCGATCTTGCCTCCGTGCTGCTCCACGAAACTTTTCGCGATGAATAATCCAAGGCCGGATGCGTCGGGTTTCGCGGTGGAGGCGTTTGTGGCGCGGAAAAAGCGGGTGAACACTCGCGACTGCTCAGAGGACGGAATGCCGACCCCGGTGTCTGTGACGGAAAAACGCACGCTTGATTTTGTTTTCGTCAATGAGACGCGAATGGAGCCGTTTTTTGGCGTATAGCCGACGGCATTTTCGAGTAGCTTCTGCGCCGCGATCTTGATCTTTTCCGCATCCACGCGGATGGTCGGGAAACGACCGGTCGGCGGCGCGTACCGGCAGACGAGCGATTTGATTTTGCACAACTGCTTCATGTCCCCGACCACGGTCTGGGTCAGATCGACCAGTGAAACCGATTCGCGATCCAGAACCACGCGACCCTCTTCAATGTCGAGCGCGGTCAAGAGATCGCCGATGCGGTCGATCACTTCGACGTCCATGTCGCGGATCAACCGCGCGAACTGCCGCTGCGCCTCCGTGAGCGCACCGATCTGTTCGTCGGCGAGCGCATCGAGATTCCAGCGAATCGCGTTCAGCGGAGTTCGAAATTGGTGCGAGACGATTTGAATGAATCTGTTCTTCATGAACTCCACCTCGCGCATCTTGATCTCGGCCTGTTTCTCGCGCGTGATGTCCTGAAACGCGCCGACGACGCGCATCGCCTTTCCCTTCTTGTCGCGCACAATGATCGCGAAATCCTTGACCACGGCAAACGAGTCATCCGCGAGACGAAACCGATACTCCCCGGCCCACGTGTCGTCTTTGGACGCGAGCGATTTGCGCCAGGAAAGACCGATGCGCTTGCGATCCTCGGGGTGGATGCGGTCCGTCCACCACGCGACCGGTTTCGGCGATATCGACTCATACCCGAACGTCGTCAGCCCTTCGCTGTACACGACGCGGTCGGCGGCAACATCCAGGTCCCACACGATTTCGCGCGCGGCTCTGAGCGCCAGACGATACCGCTCGTCTCCCTCAAGAAAAGCGTCAAATAATTTTTTCTCGTTGGTGATATCGCGTTCGATCCCGACGAACCCTTTCAATCGCGTCCCTTCGATGACGGGAGAGATCGTCACCTCCGCGAGATAGGCGGTTCCGGTTTTCCGCACGTTCTCAATTTCGCCGCGGAAGACGTGCTTCTGTTTCTTGATCGTCGCCCACATCTCTTGATAAAAAGATTTGGGCATGTGTCCGCCCCACAAATTCGGCCGTTTGCCGATCATCATTTCGCGCGGGTAGCCGGTCATCTGCTCGG
>CAZOPY010000014.1:0-15034 GCA_964581945.1 uncultured Gammaproteobacteria bacterium
TACCAACCAGGGGGCGGTCGCCCACACGCAAAACGCCTTTGCGCTCCACAACGCGCTGACCACGTCGTTTACGGACTCGACGACCGAGACGTTGCTGTTGCTTGATCAGGCGGACACGACGACGAGCGGAACCACGGCGGTCACGGACGGCCTCAAGATCACGTCGGCAACCTCCGGGATCACGAACGGAATCCAGATCGTCGGGACGAACGTGACCAACGGGATCACGATGACCACCGCCCCGAGCACCAACTATGTGAACTCGGGCAACTGGACCGTGACCTCGGCCGGCGCACAGACGCTCGCCTCTGATTCGGCGGTGAACGGATCGAACATTACGACGACCAACACCGGCACCTTTAACCTGATCAATACGAACGCCACCACCCTGAACGTGGGCGGAGCGACCACGACCTTGAACCTCGCCGGCGGCACCGGCGGCACCGGATGCACGATCGACGGCTCCGGCAATTTGGATTGCACCGGAACGCTGACGATCGGCGGCGCGACGTTCACGGGAACCGGCGTGACGACCTTCAACTGTTCCGATTGTATCGATTTCGACGACATGAAGGATAGTCTGTCGCTCGACGCGTCCACTTCGATCGCGACGAGCGGTTCGCAGACGCTGACCTTCACGGACGGCGGGACCGGCAACATCATCACGAACCTGGCAAGCACCGGTGATTACACCGTTCAGTATGCCGGAAAGGACATTTTGAGCGTGCAGGATGCCGGCTATGTCCGCATCGGCGGCGGAACGGGGACCAATTCAACGGAGGGTTTGGTGATCGATGTCAGCGACGTGACCGGCGTTGCGGCGGAACAGCGCGCCATGTTCGGTGCGATCCAGACCATCGGCCTCACCGACGGGACTACCCTCGCGAACGAACGCCAATGGCAGTTCTTCGCGCCGTCGATCAACGGCGTCGCCGGCGGCGGAACCGAAACGGTCACGAACGCCGCTACGCTCTACGTTAACGATGCGCCGAGCGGCGCGGACATCACGATCTCGAACCCGTATGCTCTCTGGATCGACAACGGCAACACTCGGTTCGATGGAGACCTCGTGACCGCCGCCTCGACGATCGGTGTGTTCGACACCACGGCGACCACCTTGAACCTCGGCGGGGCCACGACCACCTTGAACCTTGCGGGCGGATCGGGTTCGACCGGATGTACCATCAACAGCTCGGGAGACCTGACCTGTACGGGCACCGTCTCCGGCAGCGCGGTCGGTTTTTGGAACCGCACCGGCACGACCCTTTCTCCGACGACAGCGAACGACATTGTCTCCATCCCAAACACATCGACCTCGCGCACCAGCGCCGACCTTTTGAACGTGTCCCACACCGCGACCTACACAGCGACGAACGACGTGTCTGGGCAGCTGCTGGATCTTTCGCAGTCGCTCACGCTCAGCACGGGCGCGCAAACGCTCACGCAAAGCGGCGCTCTTGCGACGATCGCTCGCACGACCACGCGGACCCTCGGAACCGCCACGTTGACCGGCGGCCTGCTTTCGCTCACGAACACCACCTCTGGCACGGTCGGCGACTCGGCGGATCTCCTCTCGATCACGCAGAGCGACACGGCGAGCACGGGGAACGTCCTGAACATCGTCGACACCTCGACCGGCACCGCGACCGGCGACACGATCAACGTCGACGCGTCGGCGACGACGGGACTTGTGTTCGATCTGAACGCCGACTCGGTGAACTCTGGGACGATTTTCGACATTTCCGCGAACGGAATCACGACCGGAAACGCGATTAACATCGGTTCGACGACGACGCTGTCTTCGACCGGCGCACTTCTGAGCATTTCCGACACGCAGAGCGGCGGGCTGCCCAACGGTTCGCTCGCTTCGCTTACGCTCGACCACACGGCGTCAGGCGGGACGACCCAGCAGGGGTCGATGATGCTTCTCACCAACAAGGACACGGGAGGCAACGTGACCAACTGGTCCTCGAATGCGCACATGCTCCGGCTTGATCAGCAGGATGCGTCCGGACCGAACAACGGGCAGGGCGCGGTTCTCGATATCCAAAACGCGGGAGACAATGATTTGATCAAGCTTACGACGGACGGGCTGCAGGCCGGGTTCGGGATTGAAATTTCTGACAACAATTCCACGCGCACGTCCGGCGACCTGATTCATGCAAGCCAAAACACCACCTACGCCACAGGCGGAGTGGCGGTGAGCGGGAACCTCGCCGACCTTTCCCAGATTCTCTCCGATTCGAACACCTCTGGAACGATCCAGCTGACAGGTCCGCTCGAGACGATTAATCGCCAGACGACCACGACCGGCGCTGGTGGAACCACCATTGTCTCGGGCACGCTTCTCACGCTGCAGGACACGAGTGTGCAGTCGGCTGGCACGCTAACAAACAATTCGAACCTGCTTACCATTACGCAGGGATACTCCTCGGCAACGGGCGATCCGCTCGTCATCACAAACGCCGGAACGGGCGAGTCCATTTTCGTTGACGCCAACGGCAACACGGCGACCGCCCCCACGGACGCGGTCGGCGGCGCGATTCACCTTACGAACACCGGCAACGCCAACCTCGGCCTGTCCGTCTACTCGAACCACAGCTCTGGTGCAGGCGCCCCGCTCGTTGAGTTCAAGTCGGACAACGCGGCATTCGACCAAGCGGTTCTGCGTGTGAACAACAACGGCGGGACGGGAAACACCACCTTGCTCGTCGATTCGACCGACACAACCGGCATCGCGTTTGACCTCAACACGACCGCGCTCTCGACCGGCAACGCAATCGATCTGACGAACGCGAGCAACACGCGCACCTCCGGCGACTACATCCACGTTGCCCAAACCGCAGCGAACACCGGGACGCTCGACGTGTCCGGGAACCTGGCCGATCTGAGCCAGGCGCTCACAACCACCGCGGCGAGCTCGACCCTGACCGTGTCCGGGCCGCTCGAGAACATTTCGCGAACAACGACCATCAACAACTCGACCGCGGCGGGAAGCGTGACCGGATCGGTGCTGTCGCTTTCGAGTACGACAACCTCGACCAACTCAACGACCACGACGGATTCGGGAAACCTCATGAACATCACCCGCTCGACCACTCGCGGGAGTACGGGAACGGTCACGGTCTCTGGTGCGATGTTGAACCACTCGAACTCCGTCACCGGCACGGTCACGGATTCCGGAACGCTGGTCAACCTCACGCAGAACAATACGGGATCAACCGGAGACGTCTTTAAGATCGTCACGGGCGGTACGGGGTCTTCCATCAACATCGACGCCGCGACAACGGACAGCACCCTGACCGGAGCAACCAACGGCGTCATGAAACTGACGGTCGACGCTAGCCCGGCCTCGGCCGCGACCAACCAGGGGATCTACGAAGACTACGAAACGATCGACGATGCGAACGCCAACCAGACCTTCCATGCCTTCAACATCGACTTCTTGAACTCGTCCGAGGACGCCGGCGACACCACCCGCGCGATGAACCTCGTGAACATCAACAACGCTTCCGGGACTGCCGTCGCGACCGACGCGATGATCCGCATCAACAACGCGGATACAACCGCCGCCTCGCTCACGGCCGGCATCTCCATCCAGTCGACCGGCGTCGCAGACGGAATCACGGACGCGATCGACGTGTCCGGCGCCAACCTGAACAACGCCATCGACATGGGCGCCAACTTCGCGCTGTTCAATGGGATCCGCATGTTTGAAGGGTCGGCGGGAACGCTGACGATCGAGGACACGTCCGGGAACGACCTGGCCACCTTTGTCGACGGCGGCACGACCGGGAACTTCACTTCGACCGGGGACCTCACGGTGAACGGAACGGGGACGATTTCTTCGAGCGCGACCTCGGCCGATGTATTCACGGTGTCCGATACCGCGCTCACGAGCGGTTCCCTCTTTAACCTGTCGACCACGAAGACCTTGGGAGCTTCGGGAACCGCCGACATCGGCATCATCAGTCTCACCGATGCCGGATCCAACACCTCGGCCGGAGAATTCAACGGGATCGACTACAAGTGGTTCAACCAGGCGACGGCGGCGCACACGCAAAACGCCTTTACGATCCGCGCGCAGGACGTCGGCAGCTTCACGGACACGACGACGGAGTCACTGCTCTATATCGTCCAGAACGACAGCACGGCCTCCGGCACTACCGTGGTCACGAGCGGCGTGAAGATCGACAGCACCGGAAACTCGGGGATGACCAACGGTCTCGCCCTAGCTTCGGCCAACATCACGAACGGGATCAACTTCACGGCGACCCCGGCGACGAACTTCATCACCACCGCGTCCGGGACGTTCGTCGTGAGCGCGGCGGGCGATACGACGGTTCACCTGGTCGTTGCCTCGGGCGCGAACGGTCCGTTTGCCCTGTGTCATGAAACGAACGGCGCCGGCACGCAGCAGATCAAGGACTGTAACGGCGCTCCGACCGCCGACTACGCCGAACAGTATCCGGTGGAAACCGGCGCGACGTACGGAGATATCATGGCGACCGGGACGACGCCGGTGACGACCACGGCCGGAGACACGGTTACAGAGCTCGTGAAGTCGACCTCCGCCTATCAGGGAAACCTCATCGGCGTGATCACGAACAACACCAGCGACTTCACCTCGGCTGGGTACAACATCAACGCAGCGGATAACCCGATGCAGGTCGCGCTGTCGGGTCGCGTGCTCGTGCACGTGACGGACGAGAACGGCGCCATCGCCGTCGGTGATCCGATCACCTCTTCGGTGTCTACGCCTGGCTATGGGATGAAATCAACGGCGCCCGGCATGATCGTCGGAACCGCGTTGCAGGCATTTGCCGGTCCGGGTTCGGGAGAGGTCATGGTGTTCGTGAACACGCACTGGTCGGCTGGCGACATCATCACGGCCGACGGCTCGGCCACGGCGATCTCGACGGACACGACGATCGCTTCGACCGGCACGGCGGACGCCACCACCACGGCCTTCGATTCGCATGCGCTCGCGCTGCGCGGTTCGGCCTGGGACGGAATGGCGGCACAGGATGAACAGATGAGCTTCGTGACCGACGTGACCGACACCACCAACTACCGCCTCTCGATCAAGAACACGGCCGACACCGAGGTTGCGTACCTCACCAACACCGGGACGCTCGAAGTCGCGGGCGACATGATCATCGGCGGAAAGATCTATCCGTCGAACATGGGTGTCGTGCAGACGGACAAGTACATCTACTACGACGGATCCGGCGGATTCGGCGGGGACTTCATGCGCACGAACGCGTCCGGCTGGGGGACCGGCTCCTACGACTTCGCGGAAATGTTCCCGAGCGACCAGAAGCTGACCTCGGGCGACGTGGTCGTGTTCGCGGACAAGGACCAGCAGGTGAAGCGCTCGTTCGAGACCAACGATCAGAAGATCGCGGGTATCGTGTCGACGCGTCCGGGGTTCCTTGCGGGCGATGACGCCCCGAACCTGTATCCGGTCGCGCTTGCCGGACGTGTGCCGACCAAGGTCACGACCGAAAACGGTTCGATCGCGATCGGCGATCCGCTCACCACTTCCTCGAAAGAAGGGTACGCGATGAAAGCGACCGAATCCGGTCCGATCGTCGGGTACGCGCTCGAACCGTACGATGGCTCGGGCAAGGATGATCTGATCGTTGCGTTCGTGCACGTCGGCTACTGGGCCGGCGAGCCGACCTCGCAAACGCCCGGGACGAACAACACCGCTTCCGGATTCAGCTCGACCACGGACGTGGCTCGGCTGAACATGAACGGCAACATCTATATGAACGGCTACCAGATCGTCGGGATCGGCGCGCTCGCCGGAATCAGCGATCGCTGGAGCGTGAACGAGGACGGTCTGTTTGCCACGCGCCAGAGCTACGACGTCGTCGTCGAGTCGTACCAGAACGAAGATGTCGTCACGCACGCGACGCTCTCGACGGAAAATACGATTTCCCTGTCGGGCAGCGGCAAACTCACTGCCGGCACTGCCACGATTCATTTCGAGGATGTGGATCCGACCTTCAACGATGTGATCTCGAACGTGGCTCCGGCGCGCGTGCTTGTCACGTTGCGCGGGGAGGCCAACGGCGTGTACGTGACCGACGTCACGAGCGACGGGTTCACGGTGCATGAAACGATGAACGGCGGACACGACGCGGACTTCGACTGGCTGGTCGAGGCGTATCGCAAGGATCGCGAACCGGCCAAGTATCTGGAGCCGCAGAATGATCCGACGACGACCACGGATACGACCGTGACGGACGCGCCCGCACCTACGGACGCGACATCGACGCCAACGGACACGACGACCGCAGACGCGACGGTCACGGACCCGACAACCACGGCCGATCCGGCAGCGACGGACAGCTCGACCACCACCAGTTCTCAGACCTCCACTGATCCGGTTGTGACGGATGCGACGGCGCCTAACCCAGGGGATCCCCCGCTCGACACAACGTCGAGCGGCCTAGAAACGACTAACTCACCCGTAACCCCATCTGCCGATGCCACAGCAACAGATTCCACGACAATGTAACCGATAAGGTGTCACGCAAGATACCGCCCGCGACAAGCAGGCGGTATTTTGTTTGTGGGAGCGCCGAAATTTGATAGAATGGACGCAATGGTGCCGTAAACCAGCTGTTTGTGTTTCGTCTTTCGAAACGAGCTCGCACATTTGCCGTTCTGCTCGCACTTGGAGGAAGCTTGTGCCTGTCTTCCGTTTCACGCGCCACCGGGATCGATCTTTTTTCGGTCACGCTTTCGACGGAACTCCAGGGCGCCTCCGCCAACCAGGCGGTTCGGTTTGTCACGGCTGCCGGCGTCGATGCGCCGACCGACTCGATCGTCCTTTCCTACGCGACCGCCTTTGATCTTTCCGCGCTTTCGTCTCCGAATGATTTTGACTTCGCCGTCGATGACGATGCCGCTTGCGACGGTCCGTTCACCGACAAGGCGCTCGCGGCCGCGGCGACACTTGGAACCTGGGGGGTTTCCGTCGGGAGCACGACCGTCACGTTTTCTCCGCCGACGGATGCGATTCCAGGCGAGATCGATCCGAATCGTTGCGTTCAGATGTTGATCGGAACGAACGCGAGCGTGGGCGCGACAGGAGTGAACCAAATCGTGAACCCGGGGACGGTCGGCAGCTATGTCATCACGGTGGCCGGCGGATTCGGCAACGCGGGCGCCACCCCGGTCGCGATCACGGACAGCGATGCGGTCGGTGTGAGCGCTTGCGTCGGCGGCTGCGGCGGGAGTGGTGGCGGTGGAGAACCGTCGGACACAACCGCTCCGCTCATCATCACGCTCCAGGTCACGGACATCACGGGGACGAGTGCAACCGTATCATGGGGCACGGACGAGCCGGCTTCCTCGACCGTGGCATGGGGAACGACGACGTCGTATGGCGACGGGACGATCATGGATTCCTCCCTCGTGTACAGCCACTCGTACGGTCTGACCGGGCTGGCCGAAGGGACGCTCTACTATGTGCGGGTGACCGCGACCGATGCCACGGGCAACCCCGCGACCGCGACGATCACCTTTACGACGCTCGATGAGACCCCGCCGGTCATCACGGATTTGCAGGTGGTCAATATCACGGAAACGTCGGCGCGCATTCTTTGGACAACCAATGAGCCGGCGACGACCGAACTCAGGTACGGAACCACGACCGACTACGGCGATGGTACGTTTGTCGATACGACGCTCACGACAGACCACGTTGTCGACCTTTCCGGATTGACGCCCGGAGTGCTCTATCATTTTTTGGTGACGTCGGCCGACGCCTCCGGCAACAACACGTCTTCTTCGGATCAATCCTTCACGACCCTCCAAAATCTTCCGCCTGCCAACGCAACGCTTCATGTTGCCTCCATGGATGCGGAAAACAGTCTCACCTGGGAACTGCCGGACGAGACGGACCTTGCGGGAGTCGTTCTCGTCTTTCGTACGGACCGCTATCCGAACGGCCCGTTTGACGGCGACGTGCTCGTGAATGGGATGGCTACGTCGTACGATCACACCGGTCTCACCAACGGGGTGACCTACTACTACGGTCTGTTCGTGTACGACACCTCCGGACAATATTCTTCTGGAACCCTTGGAGAAGGGACGCCGAGCGCGATCGCTCCGCCGGGCCCCGCGTGTGGCAACGACCTGTGTGAAGACGGCGAAACGTCGGATTCCTGTCCGATCGACTGTCCGGCACCTCCACCCGCCGCCTCTTGCGGCAACGGAACCTGCGACAGCGGCGAGACCACGGACAGCTGTTCGGCGGATTGCCCCGCGGCCGTTCCTCCGCCCGCAGAGGAGCCAACTCCCGAGACTCCGCCGGTGGAAACGCCGCCCGCCGAAACCCCGCCGTCCGAAACCGCCCCGCCTCCGCCACCGGCAGCGAGCGGAGGAACCACCACCCCGACGACCCCACCAACGGTTCCGCCAACCGAGGTGATTCCGCCGTCCGGAACGGTGCCGACGCCAACGTCTCCGGAGGCGCCCATCACCCTTCTTCCCGGCATTATCGTTCCCGCGGGGATTGCGGCGCCGTTTCTCGCTTTGTCCGACGCCGCTTCCGCAGCGGCGACAAGCGTCGCGCAGGCCGTTGGACAGGCGAATCACGCGCTCGACGTCGTTCGAGAGATTCCCGGCGTTCAACCGGTGACGAGCGCGGCGGCCGTGACCGCGATCGCGGTTGCCGTGACGCAGGCCGCCATTCTCGCGGTGGCGTTCGACATCATCCCGTTCCTTCAATATCTGTTTACGGCGCCGCTGCTTTTGTTCTGGACGCGGAAGCGAAAAGCGTTCGGTGTCGTGTACGATGCGTACACCAAACTTCCGATCGATCTCGCCATCGTGCGTCTGTATCGTTTGCCGGACAACAAGCTCGTGAACACGGTGGTGACTGACCGACAGGGACGTTATGTGTTCTTGGCGCAGCCGGGCAACTACCGCATCCAGGTTTCCAAACCGAATGAACTGTTCCCCTCTGTCTCGTTGAAAAAAATTCGTGACGACGGGGCCTTCCTCGACGTGTACCACGGGGAGTTGATTCGCGTTGTTTCGCGCGATTCGGTCATCGCCGTGAACATTCCACTTGATCCGACGACCGCGAAAAAACCCGCGACGCCTGCTCGTTTGCGCTGGAAGCGATTCTTGCGACGATTGCAGAACCTCGCCGCGGTTTCAGGCGTGCTGGTTTCCGTGTTCGTCTTTCTTATCCGTCCGTCGACGCTCACCGCTTTGCTCGTCGCCGTGCAAGTCGCGGTGTACCTCTTGTTCCGTCGTCTCGCCCGCGCGCCCAAGCCGAAAGGGTGGGGGATCGTGTATGACTCCTCGACGCGTCAGCCACTTCCTAACGTCGTGGTACGCGTGTTTGATCCCGTGTACAACAAACTGCTTGATTCGCGGCTGACGGACAGCAAAGGCCGGTACTTCTTCCTGCTCGGGCCGTCGAGCTTCATTGCGACCTTTGAAAAACCGTCCTTTGAACGCGCGGAGTTGCGCCCCATCGATTTCACGGCGTCCAAGGGCCCGCAAGAACTTCGCGCCAAGGTCGCGCTCAAACGAAAAAAAGTATGATCTTTGCCCGTCCGCGGCAACTCGCATCAATCGTTCTCGGCACGGCCCTGCTCGGGCTCGCGCTCGGACTTGCGATTGTTCACGCGCAGGCGATCGACAGGCAAGATGTGCTGGTGTATGCCGGAGACGGAACGCGACTGCTCACGCCGACACAAGACGGGTATCACGTGCTTGCCGGCAAACGGTACGTCGTCGGATTGAACGACACGGATGCCTCCGCTATCTCGAACGCCACCCTCACCGTGGCCGGGCAGACCTATCTGCTGAGCGACGAGAGCGGCGCGGGTGTTTCTTCCTCCGGAAGATTGAGCGGTCCGGTGACGCGTCGGACGTTCGGTCATGTCGCGTATCTGATCGCTCCCGATGCGGGGATCTACCCGGCCCGCGTGCGCATCGCCTATCCGAACGGAACGACCGACGTGTTTCCGCTCACGATCGTCAGCGAACCGTTGGGGCAGGTGCGCTCTTCTGGCGAAACCGCCCATCAGCCGATCGCGGACGCGCCGGTGGAGCTGTTCCGACGCGACGGGCTGTCGTGGACAGCTTGGACGCCGGATGCAGGCGAGGAAAATCCGACCCGGACGGATGCGAGCGGCGCCTTCGGTTGGTACGTGGAAAACGGCACCTATGACGTTCGGGTGACGGCTGCGGGCTATCCGGAAACGCGCACCGGCCCGTTCGAGGTGACCGACCAGCTCGTCAGACCCGAAGTGACGCTGACTCATGAAGTTCCGTCCCTTGTTTGGTATCAGACGAGCGTGTTCGCCGAACAGCTGGCCTGGATTCTTCCGCTGCTCGCTCTCCTGCTGTTTCTCGCGTGGCGAAGCGCCATGAAGCGCGCCGCCACCTTTCTTGCGGCGGCCTCAGCGCTCGGCGTGCTGATTCTCGGTCTGTTTGAGCTCCCGCTGCACCCGGTTGCCGGCATGCTCCTTTTCTTGCTCTCGGCCCTCTTGCTCGCGATCGATCTCTCCGCCCATGGCGACGCTCCTTGACCTTTTCGTGGGCTTTGGCTAGGATAGGCCCACTAATTCATGAATCGTCCATAACCCGGATGGGTTCCGAGCCACGCGTATGCGGGTTCGGCGATATCTATGATGTACGAACTTCTTTACATCGTCCCGTCTCGCTTCGCCGATACGGAGGTTGCCACGGTCCAGAAACAGATCGACAGCCTCATCGAAGCCGCGGGCGGCAAGGTTGTGAAAGAACACAACCTCGGCAAGATCCGTCTTGCCTACCCGATTAAGACGGTCCGACACGGGACCTACATTCTGACGTACTTCACCGCGGAACCGTCCGTGGCGGTTACGCTCGACGCGCAGCTGCGCCTCACCGACGAGGTGCTGCGCCACACGCTTCTGAAGGCGGTGAAGGGCGCCGAAACGCGCACCTACGAGCTGCAGTCCTACGTCGCCCCGCTCTCCGAAGAAGACGAAGCCGCGCACGAAGCGCGCGCCCCGCGTCCGGCTCCGCGCATGCCGGTCAGTGCTCCGGCCCCGGTTCAGGCGGCCATGCCGGCCCCGGCCGACGCCAAGCCGATGTCGATCGAAGAGCTCGACAAAAAGCTCGACGAAATTCTTGATGAGGACATTACCAAATAAGTCCTCCGCCTATGTACTCGTTGAACCGCGCCACCATTCTTGGCAACGTGACCCGCGATCCGGAGTTGAAGCAGATTCCGTCCGGCCAGTCGGTGTGTTCGTTTGGCGTGGCCACGAACCGCGCCTGGACGGATGCGGCCGGCCAGAAGCAGGAACAGGTTGAGTTTCACAACGTGGTCACGTGGGCAAAGCTCGCGGAGATCTGCGGTCAGTACATCACCAAAGGCAAGAAGGTCTATGTCGAAGGGCGGCTGCAAACGCGCGACTGGGAAGGCCAGGACGGCGTGCGCCGTTATCGCACCGAAATCGTTGCGGACAACGTGATCCTGCTGGATCGCGCGGGCGGCGGAGCCCCCACGGGCGGCGCGCCGCGTTCGCCGATGTCCGCCGGAGGCGGTTCCGCCTTTGCCGGAAGCCCGGCCTCCTCGCCGGCAGCCGATGATCCGGGGATCAACCCGGACGCGGAAATTAAAGTCGAAGATATCCCTTTTTAACCTATGAAGCCCCAGGCGAAACCGAACCAGCGGCACTGTTACTTCTGCGTGAACAAGAACGTGCCCATTGACTACAAAGATACGCGTCTTCTGCGACGCTATACTTCTTCGTTCGCGAAGATCGTTCCGCGCAAGCGCAGCGGAGTGTGCGCCGCCCACCAGCGTTCGCTCTCCAATGCGATCAAGCAGGCGCGCATCATGGCGCTCCTGCCGTTTATCCAACGATAAGTCGAGGCGGGCGCAAAGCCCGCCTTTTCGTTTATGCGCGATCCGAAAGAAATCATCCTTGAGCGACAACAGGTGAACGGAGCGATCCGAGAATTTTTTCGCGCGCGAGCGTATCTCGAAGCGGAAACGCCGATCGTGGTCGCTTCGCCGGGGATGGAACCGAACCTGGCACCGTTTGAGACGGACGTGAAAACCGCCGACGGCCGCGCGTTTCACGCGGGACTCATCACGAGCCCGGAATATTCCATGAAGAAGCTGCTCGGTCGCGGGCTTGAAAAGATTTTTACGCTCACGAAGGTGTTTAGGAACGGCGAGCCGCTGGACGAAACGCACAATCCGGAGTTCGTGATGCTCGAGTGGTATCGTCAGGGCGCGGACCTTTCGGCTGGCATGGATGAGACCGAAGCGCTCGTGCGCGCGGTGTGCGCCTCGTTTGACCGCGAGCTTCCCGCATTCGCCCGCGCGCGCGTTCGCGACCTGTTTCTCACGCACGTCGGACTCGACCTCGACCAAGCGACGCCCGAGACGCTCCGTGCGAGTTGCGCGTCTCATGCGATCCACACCGATCCGTCTGACACGGAGAGTGATCTGTACTATCGTCTCTTCCTCACGCTCGTCGAACCGAAACTCGGGACGGATCCGGTGTTCGTGTACGATTATCCGAAACATCAGGCCGCGCTCGCCGAGCTCACGACGGACGGAAGGTACGGTAAACGGTTTGAGCTGTACGTGGACGGTCTCGAGCTGTGCAACGCCTTCCAGGAACTCACGAACGCGACCGAACAACGCGCCCGATTCCTCGAAGAAGCCGACGAGCGTCGCGGGCTCGGGAAGACCGTGTTCCCCGTTGACGAGGAACTCCTGCGTCTGCTACCATCCGTCCGTCAACCGACGTTTGGGAACGCTCTTGGAGTCGATCGCCTGCACCTGCTCGCCACAGGCCGGAAGTCCATCTCTGACGTGATCCTGTTCCCAGCGAAGGAATTATTCTCCTGATATGCCATCGCCAAACGAACTCAAGAAAGGAACGGTCATCAAATACGAAGGCGGGCTTTGGCTCACCGTCGAGTTTCAGCGTGTGTCGCCGGGTAAGGGGAGTTCGTTCGTGCGCACCCGCATGAAGAATCTTCAGACCGGCAAGATCGTTGAAAACAACTTCAAGAGCGCCGAAAACCTGGAGTTCGAGGATGTCTCGTACCAGAAGATGGCCTATCTCTACAACGACGGAACGCTCTACACGTTCATGGATAACAAGACGTACGAGCAGGTCCAATTGAACGGCGAGGATATCGGCGACGACAAAAAATATCTCAAGGAAGGAATCGAGGTGACGATCGTGATGCATGGGGAAACCCCGCTCACCATCGAGCTCCCGAAGAAGATTCAGTACAAGGTTGTCTCGTCTCCGATGGCTGTTAAAGGCGATACCGCCGGCGGCAATGTCACGAAGGAGGTCGAGGTCGACAACGGCCTCAAGGTCAACGTGCCGATCTTCATCAAAGAGGGTGAACAGATCATGGTCACGACCGACACCGGCGCCTACTCGGAACGCGTCAGCGAATAACCACAAACGCCGGGCATGCGCTCGGCGTTTTGAAATTGAAAACCGCCGAGAAGGCTCGACGGAGGAGGTCAGGCTGCGCGGCGGCCGGGGATGCGCAGGGGGAGGTTGTGTTCGTGCGGGAAGGAGCCGAAGCGGCGCTTGATCGCCATGGTGTCCACGAAGGGACGCCAGGTGTGGCGGACGGCGCTGTGCCAGAACGGGAGCGGACGGGGCTTGGGCGCCGCAGGAGACGACGGCTCCGCGATCACGCGGTCGAGCTCCGCGACCAGGTTCGGGACGACGCGCTCCTCGATCTCTTCGCGGTTGCTGCCGTGCCTCTGGAAGGTCGCGAGCAGTCCGTCGAGGTTGCGGGACTCGCGCTCGAGGATCGAGCGCAGCCGAGGTCCGGCGAAGCCGAACAGCGAGAAGGTCTGCAGCTGGGTGCCGGAGCGCTTGAACACGAGCCGGACCCCGAGCATCAGGCCGTCCTCGAAGGAGCGGATGCGGTGCACGACCGTGCGGATCGCATCCGCGACGCGCCGGGCGAGGGTCAGCATCGGGGTGCGTCCCCAGTCGAGAATCTCGAGGTACACGCACGGGCCGCGTCGAAGCCGCTCCAGGGCGGACTTCATGAAGTAGGCGATCTTGCCCTCCACGAACCGCCGCAGCGTAATCTGGAACTCGTAGGGCAGCTGCCCCGGATCCGACGGGAAGACGCGCAGGTCCACCCGCGCGTGCCGTCCATCCGGCGAATTGACGGGGACGACCTCCGAACGGATTCCCAGGCGATCGAGCTCGTCGGCGACTTCATACGGCAGCTGCTGTCCGAATTTCATCCAGCCCTCCTTGGCGTGATGCCGATTTTACTTTCTCATACCAAAAACGAGCGCGCAAGCGCTCGTGTGTTGGCGTGCGTTTATTCCTCGGACCCTCCCGTGGTCGAGAGTTCTCCGGCCGCGTTCTTTTCCTCGATCCCTTTCCGGATCGCGGCCATGGTTTTCGGGTTTGCTTTGAGGTACTGGCGTGCCGTCTCGCGGCCGACGCCGAGTTTTTCCTCGCCGAAGGTGTACGAGTTGCCGTTTTTCTTTACGACCTCGGCCGGAACGCCGACGTCGAGCAGGTCTCCCGCGAGCGAGATTCCCTCGTTGTACAGGATGTCGAATTCGCAGGTGCGGAACGGGGGCGCCACCTTGTTTTTGACGATCTTCACGCGCGTGCGGTTGCCGATGATCTGCTCGGCCTGCTTGATCTGCGCCGAGCGGCGGATTTCGATGCGAATCGAGGCGTAGAACTTGAGCGCGTTGCCGCCCGGGGTCGTTTCCGGGTTGCCGAACATCACCCCGATCTTCATGCGGATCTGGTTGATGAAGATGACGATCGTCTTCGACTTGTTCACGATTCCGGCGAGCTTGCGCAGCGCCTGGCTCATGAGGCGGGCCTGAAGGCCCATGTGTGAATCGCCCATTTCGCCTTCGATTTCGGCTTTCGGGGTGAGGGCGGCAACCGAGTCAACGACGATCACATCCACCGCGTTCGATCGGACGAGCGTTTCCACGATTTCGAGCGCCTGCTCGCCGTTGTCCGGCTGGGAG
>CAZOPY010000015.1:0-14491 GCA_964581945.1 uncultured Gammaproteobacteria bacterium
ATGCCGAAGTGACGATTCCGCCACGATCGGCCACTCCTCGCCGGCGTAGATCGGCATCTTCGGGTAGCGAGCGAACAGCGGCCCGGGGATGTCCGGCGTGTCCGTCACGCGTTTTTCCGCGTCTGCGAGCGAAAGCTCCGTCCCCTGCGATTCGCGGACGAATGCCTGGACCATCAGCCCGAGCGACTCGACCGTCATCGGTTCATCACCACCATCCTGCTCGAAGGTAAACACATCGATCTTGTCCGCGCGGGACGCGATGAACGTGAGACCGTTGCTCTGGCTCTCCTCGCTCAGGATCACCGTCTCGAACGAGTTCTGCTCGGCCACGATCTCGGTGTGGACGTTCGCGACGAACACGATCTGCGGCTGGTGCGCGCGGCTCCAGTCGATGGCGTGATCGCGACGCGAGCGCAGCGTCAGAAAATACGCCGCTGCGTTCGCCGCCGTGTCCTCCATGCCGACACGCTCGATCCACCGCTTGTACATCGGCAGATGCGTCTCGATGTCATCGACGAGCGGCCACGGATACTTTGACGCGGCCGCCTGGGTCGTCGCGATTTCCTCCGCCGCGGGCGACGGAGGCGCTTCCGCGCTCTTCGGCGCCGCATCGTCGCGGCGTGCCTGTCCAGCCGAAGACAGCCAGAGAAAGATGGCGACGAACGTCAGGATGCCGACGACCAGAGCCCACGGAAAACCGCGATCGCTGCTGTTCTTCTCCACCGAACCCCCCTCTCGGAATCGATCCGAGTGACGACTCTAGCAGCGTTTTCGTCAGCCGTCAATCGTCCCCCGCACTCAAAAGAAAAACAACCGCTTGGGGCGGTTGGACGCGGGCCACGAGCGCGGTCGCTCAGTGGAACAGGCTGACGAGGGTGGCGAGCGGGTAGATCCCGTGCTCGCCGAGGCCGATCAGCATCACCCCGAAGGAGACGCTGCCGATCAGGAGGACGACGCCGAACGGCGTCGGAGGGGTTTGCTCGGTCGATGGGGAGTTGCTCACGAGACCTCCGTTACTTGAGTCGATCGTCCAGTCGCTCGAGCTGCGGCTTGCTGCCGCGTTCGGCGAGGTCGAAGGTGAGGACGATGCCGCTGCCGCGCTCGATCGGACGGATCGAGGTGCGCGCATCGATCCGCAGGAACCACCCGAGCACGAGCTCGATGCGGCTGACGTGCGACACCACGAGGAACGTCTTGCCGGGATTCGCGAGGACGAGCGCGAAGAGGAGCCCCGCAGCCTGCTCGCCGGTCTCCGGCGGCTTGTTCGCGATCGGTTCGCGTGCCTCGCCCAGCCGATCGTCGGTCCGGACCGGAACCATCGTCCCGATCCCCTGCAGAAGGCACAGCGCCGTCTCGAGCGACCGCCCCTCCGGCGACGACAGCGCGAACGCGGGCGCGAGCCCGTGATGCTGAAGCTGGCTCCCCACCCCGATCATGCGGTGGCGCTCGCTCGGCGGCAGGATGTTCTTCGGACGGCCGTCCACGCCGTGAAGCGCGTGACGGAACAACAGAATACGGGCGATACCGGACATCAGCACCCTCCTCGCGGACAGAAAACGTACCAGATCCGGCGGTCGCGGTCAAGATGGCGACAGAAAAAATTCCGACGCGGTTTATCCGCATCGGAATGTGTCCCTTGATTATTCAATCACCTCTTCCGCGCCGAATTTCGGGATGACCACTTCGGTCCGGAGTTCGTGGCGTAGGTGGGTGGCGAACACCTCTTTGGCTTCAGGGTCGCCGTGGACAAGGAAGATCTTTTTGGGCATCTGGCCGTCTTCAGGATGGAGCCAGCGGGTCAGTTTGTTTTGGTCGCCGTGCGCGGAAAAGGCGCCGATCGCGCGCACGCTGGCGCGGACCGCCACGCGTTCGCCGAAGATCGTGACGTGCTTGGCGCCTTCGTAAATTTGGCGCCCGACCGTTCCCTGCGAAACGTAGCCGATGATGAGGAGGACGTTCTTCGGATCCGGCAGGTATCGCATCAGGTGATGCATGATGCGCCCGCCGGACATCATGCCGGAACCGGCGATGATGATTTTCGGCAATCGCGCGTCGTTGATCGTTTTCGATTCCTCGACCGTGAGCGTTTCGTGCAGATTCGGAAACGAGAAAAAATCCTGATCCGGTTCGGACATAAGCGGCGTGGCAAACCGGAGGTAGTCGCTGAAATGGCGGTACAGTTCGGTCGCGCGGATCGCCATCGGACTGTCGAGAAAAATCGGCACCTTCACGTTCGGGTGCTTGAGCAAAATGCGATCCATCTCGTACAGAAGTTCCTGGGTACGTTCGATCGAGAAAGCCGGGATGAGCAGTACGCCTCCCTGCTTGATCGCGAATTCCATGGCATCCGCCAGTTTTTGAGAACGCTCCGAGTGCGATTCGTGCACGCGGTGGCCGTACGTCGCTTCGCACACGACATAATCCGCGTGGGAAATGGGTTCGGTCGGCGGCAGGATCGGTACGTCGTCGTTGCCGATGTCGCCGGAAAAAATTAACCGCTTCCCTTCCGCATCGATCGAAATGAACGCCGAACCGAGCACGTGGCCGGCGTCGTGAAACATGACCGTGATGCCGGGAGCGACCTCGATCTGCTGGTGGTAGCTCACCCCTTCCGAACGCGCCTCGACCATGTCGAGATCTTCCTTTTGATACAGCACCGGATCCCCGCAGCGCTTGGCGTTGTCCTCCATGATATGGAAGGCGTCCTCAAGCACGAGCCGCGTGAGCGCAAGGCAGGGCTCGGTCATGCGGATCGAGCCGCGATAGCCGTCGCGGATTAGTTTCGGCAACCGTCCCGTGTGGTCCGCGTGCGGATGGGTCACGAACACGGCGTCGAGCGTCGACGGATCAAACCCGAACGGCTGGAAGTTTTTGGACCCGCACATGCGTTCGCCCTGAAACATCCCGCAGTCGATCAAGAGGCGCCGCTCGACCCCGGTCGCGTCTTTCGCGGTCAGCAGATGGCAGGATCCGGTGACCTCATTGTCCGCGCCGTGGAACGCAATCTTCATAGTTCGGGCTGAGCCTCGTCGAGGCCGATCGCTTCGCGGTAGTCCGGCCAGCGAGCCTGCAGCGTTTCAACGAGCGCGTCGTAGGAACTGTCATCATGAATTTCTCCGAGCCGGCGGTGATCCTCGATCACGGTTTCGACCAGTTCGTCGTATGCCTCTTTGTCGGCCACCCCCTCTTCGCGTCCCTGATCCACGACCTCTTCGAACAACCCCTCTTTGTTTTCGTCGAATACCTCGACCATAGTTTGATCTCCTAGGAGTTATGAAAGAATTCTACCACAGCCTTGACGGACCGGAAAAACTCGGGCATGATCGATGCTGCGCAACTCGGAGGCCGCTTGCTCTCAACCGTCCCGTCTTCTCCCGCTCACGCTCCCCCCGTCATCGATCCGGCCCCGCTCCCCGCGGCGGTCGCTACGGATGGACCGCCCGATCTCGTGATCATCTCGCTCCTCCCGGGCGACGAGACGCTCGATCCGGCGGCGTGCGGGCCGCTCGCTCAGCAGCTCGCGACCGCGCTCGCGGCCGAACCGTGCATCCTGAAGGAGCGCAACTCGGTCAAGGCGCTGACGCGGCAGATCGCCGAGGCACCCTGCCTGCTCGCGTTCGACGCGGGCGGCGTCATCATCGGCTTCGCCACCTTCTGGTGCGTGAACACCGAGGCGTCGATCTACGAGCTCGGCAGCGTCTGGATCCACCCGGATCGCCGCGGAACCAACCTGTCGCATCTCCTGTACAGGTCGATCATGCGTCTGCGCAAGGAGTTCGCCCGTAAGAATCCGGCCGCGACCGTGTTCTCGATCACGACCAACCCCCGCGCGATCACGCTCGGCGAGCAGGTCGGGTTCATCCCGCTCGGCCTCGCCTGCTGGTTCTCGACCCTGCCGTGGGAGCTGACCTGCGGTCCGTGTGACCTGGTCCACCCGGACCAGAAACAGGACTGTCCCATGCGACGCACCACCTGCCAGCTGCGTAGCGTCCCCGTGTGCCCGTGACGCCCCTCTCCCCCGCCCCTGGCGGGTTTTCTTTTTCTACGGTATTCTAGCGCCGCTATGCGCATCGGCATCCTCACGTTTTCCCGCCCGCGCGACCCGGCGGCAGGCACGAACGCCCTGGTCGAAGCGGCAACGGCGCGCGGCCATGAGGCGGTCGTGTTGTTCGAGCCGCTGTTCCTGGTGCGTCACCTTGGGGAAAAAACGGAACTCTTGTACGACAATCAACCGTTGTCGCCATTCGACATCATCATCGCGCGGCCCAATTTCGTAGAAGAACCGAGCCTGCACACCGTGACGCTCGACGCCCTGCTTTCCGCCGGGTACGCGCTCATCAACTCGCACCGCGCCTTCCCGCACACGAAAAATAAACTGATGCAGAAGCTCATCCTGTCGCAGGCGCGCATCCCGACCCCGCACTGGGCGATCGTGCGCTCGCCGGAAACCGCGGAAGCAGCGGCGGATGCGCTCGGGTATCCGCTCATCCTGAAGGTTGCCTTCGGGACCTGGGGCAAAGGGGTGTTTTATGTCGAGAATCGCGCAACCCTGTTGCCGCTCGTCGATTATCTGAACATTCGGGACAAAAATCCGGTGGTGATCGAACAGTTCATCGGCGAAGCCGGACGGCGCGATCTGCGCGTGTTCGTCGTCGGCGGACGCGTGGTCGGCGCGATGGAGCGAATCGCGAAGGACGGCGACGTCCGCGCGAACATCCACGCGGGCGCGCGCGGCGAAATCGTGACGCTGACCGACGCGGAGACGCAGATCGCGCTCGATGCGGCGCGCGCGTTCGATCTCGAAATCGCGGGCGTGGACGTCATCCGTTCGCGGCGCGGACCGCTCGTGCTCGAAGTGAATGCAAACCCGGGGTTCGAATCGCTCGCCGAGGTCACGGGCATCGACATCGCTTCCGAAATTATCGCGTACGCGGAAACGCGCGTAAAGCAATCCTAATATGGCGATCCTTCTGAACGGCCGCGCCATCGCGCAGACCATTCGCGAAAACGTGAAGCAACGCGTCGCGGCGCAATCAACGCCGCCGGGCCTTGCGGTGATCTTAGTCGGCGACGATCCGGCCTCGCACACGTACGTTCGGCTGAAAGGCAAAGCGTGCGTCGAGGCGGGCGTTCGGTTCGAACAATATTCGTTTCCGGCAACGGTTTCCACGGAAGAACTGGTTGGCAAGGTGCGCGAACTGAACGCGCGCAAAGAGGTCAACGGGATTTTGGTCCAGTTGCCTCTTCCCTCGCAAGACACGGACGAGGTCATCGCGAATATCGACCCGAACAAAGACGTGGATGGATTTCATCCCGAGAGTTTGCGTCGGATGGAGTCGGGCGAGCCCGGTCTCATTTCTCCGGTCGCGCTCGGGATCATGAAGCTGCTCGAGCAGACGGGTCAGCAGATCCAGGGCGAAGCGGTCGCGATCGTCGCGAGCACGCTGTTTGCGCGTCCGATGGTGTCGCTTCTGTCGGAACGCCAGCCGCGGACGATCGATGTCATCGATCCGGACGAAAAAAACATCGCCGCAAAAACATCGCAGGCGAAACTCGTGATCGCGGCGGCCGGCCGTCCGGGATTTTTGACCGGCGACATGCTTCGGTCGGGCGCGATCGTCATCGATGTCGGCACCACGCGCGTGGGCGAGACGATCGTCGGCGACGTGGATGCGGCCAGCGCGGAATCGGTCGCCGGATGGCTCACCCCGGTCCCGGGCGGCGTCGGGCCGATGACCGTGGCCATGCTGCTCGTGAACGTTCTCAAGGCCGCGCAGCTCCAGCGGTAGGAGGCGAAGATGGAACCGGTTTTTCCATCTTTTTTGTTTTTACGCAGGCATAGCCCGCCACCAAAAGCGCGAGAAAATTTCCGCCTTCGATGAGATACGACGCGGTCGTGAACATTTCCCAGGGCGAGAGATGCGCGATGAACGCGAGCAGCGCCATCCCCGCCAAAAAATCCAAGACGATCCACGCAATGGCGTTTTTGATCCGCTGCGATAAACGGGCCGCGAACCCCGGGCGAAAGTACAGCCAACCGAAAAACAGATAGACGAGCGGCGCATCGATCGTCCCGACGACGAGATAGATGTTGTTGTACCCCGACCGCGTCCAGGCAACGACCATCGCGGTGTTCAGGAGATACACGCCGACGAAGGCCAACAGCCAGAAAAAGAAAAGACGTTTCAGACGCATAGATCAGCGCGGAAAAATCGTTTGCACGATCCCCGCGATAAACACGAGGATGAGTAAGAGGCTCACCGCGGTCGGCACCTTGAAACAGCGATGCGTTTTGCACACGCCGCTGCGTCGCATGCGTTCGTACATGAGGATGACGAGAATGCCGATAATCCCGCCGAACACCGCGCCAAGGAATCCGATCAGCTGGATGAACTCATGCATGCCGAGCAGGAACAGAATCACGGGAACCGAGAAGGTGAGAAGCCAGGCTCGACGCAGTGACAGTCGATAATCAAAACGGAAGGTGCTCTGGAGTTCGGTGGCCAGCACGGAAAAAATGGACACGACCGCCACGGCGCCGAGCAGCGTCCCGACGACCGTGAATGTCCAACCGAGCACGCCGCCGAGTCCGGTGAGCGCCGCCTCGGTCGTTCCGGCCCCGGTCACGCCCACGACCGCGAAGGTGAACAATGCATACAGAAGCACGATCACGCTCATCCCAACCACCACAGCCTGCGGCAGACGGTGGGCCTGCCGTTTTCCGAGGATGTCCTTCAACTCCGGGATGACGCCGAGGCCGGACAGGGCGAAAAACAAAACGCCGTAGGGGGCGAACCAGGTCTCTGCATGCACGACCACAAGATTGGCGAGGGCGAGGTGCGGCAAGGATGCCAAGATAATAAATCCGAACAGGAACAGGAGGCCGCAAACGACGAACAGTTCAAGACGCGCGAGGTGGGAAACCCCGCGGAAGCTTAGCGCAGCGGCAATCACCGCCATCGCGAGTTGGTACCACCACACCCCGCCGCCCAGGAGCGGCGACAACAGCGTGTGCAGGAAGGTCCCGCCGATCAGCATGAACGCGACCATCGCGCCCCATCCGTAGGCCGCAAACAAAAACGCGGCGAGCCTCCCCGCCCATTCGCCAAGGTAGATGCGCATGTACCCGACGATGCGATGGTGTCCGTACGTTTGCACCGCCACTTCCGCGTACATGAGCTGAAGAGCGAGCAAGAGGCCGCCCACGACGAGAAGCTCGAGGAGTCCGATCGCATACCCGCTCTTGGCGAACGCGTACGGGAGGCCGAACACGCCGACCCCGATCACCCCGCCGATCATCGCCCCGACCGCACGCAACCACGGCCAATTTGGATGTCCCCCTCGATGCATATGATGTACACAAGTATAGCACAGGCGCCCCACTTGTAGCGGACGCAAAGAAGACGGTAAGATAGCCGCGCTGTATGGCCCATGACCGTCTTCCGCCGCAAAGCCTGGAAGCCGAGCAATCCCTGCTCGGGAGCCTTCTCATCGACCCGGAGGCGTTTTTCAAGGTCGCGGACATCATCAACCCCGAGGATTTTTATCGCGACAGCCACCGCGTCATTTATGATGCGATGTCGGACCTGAACACGCGGCATGAGCCGATCGACGTGCTGACCCTCGGCAACCGTCTGGAAGAACTCGGCAAGCTCCAGCAGGTCGGCGGCCGGTCTTACCTGGTCGAGCTCGCCAACTGCATTTCGACCGCGGGCAACGTCGTGCACTACGCGCAGATCGTCCAAAAAAAGGCGACCTTCCGCCGGCTGCTTTCGGCCGCAGGCAACATCACCGAGCTCGGCTACAACGAGGCCGAGGATTTGGACGTGGTGCTCGATGAGGCGGAGCGCAATCTGTTTTCCGTGTCGCAGCAGTTTCTGCGCAACACCTTCGTCGCCATCAAGAGCGTGCTCTCGGACGCCTTCGAGCGCATCGACGAACTTCACCGCGACCGGGGGAAATTGCGCGGGGTCGCGACCGGATACACCGAACTCGACAACCTCCTCGCCGGGCTGCAAAAATCCGACCTGATCATCCTCGCCGCTCGCCCGGCCGTCGGAAAAACGAGCTTTGCGATGGACATCGCGCGCCAGGTGGCGCTGCGGGGAAAAATTCCGGTCGGGGTGTTCTCGCTCGAAATGTCGAAGGAGCAGCTGGTGGATCGCATGATCTGCGCCGAGGCGGGCGTGGACATTTGGAAACTGCGTACGGGCCGGCTGTCGGACCGCGACGACGATTTTCCGCGCATCGGCCACGCGCTCGGCAAACTGTCCGAAGCGCCGATCTTCATCGACGACTCGGCCATGGTGAACATCATGCAGATCCGCGCGAAGGCTCGGCGCCTGCAGGCCGAACATGGACTCGGTCTCATCATCATCGATTACTTGCAGTTGATCGAAGGACGCCGGCACGGCGGCGACGAAAACCGCGTCCAGGAAATTTCCGAGATCAGCCGCGCCCTGAAACAGATCGCGAAGGAGTTGAACATTCCGGTCCTCGCGCTCTCACAGCTGTCTCGCGCGGTGGAACAATCGAAACCCGCGATCCCGAAACTGTCGCACCTGCGCGATTCGGGGTCCATTGAGCAGGACGCGGACGTGGTCATGTTCATTTACCGCAAGGCGGCGGACACCAACTACCGTCCGGAGGACCTGGCGCCGGAAGAAAAGACGATCGCCGAAATTCACATCGCCAAACACCGCAACGGCCCGACCGGCATGGTCCGCCTGTTCTTCGACGGCCAGCGCACCAGCTTCAAAAACCTCGACATGCGCCGCGCCGGCGGTCCGGGCGCCCTGCCCCCGCCGCCGAGCATGGGAGCCGAGGTGCCCGCGGGAGGCCCGCCGCCGATTGATAATTTGGGAAATCCGTTCTAGCTATGTTCAACAAAATCAAAGCGATCAAAGATCTTCGCGACCAAGCGAAAAAACTCCAGTCCGGATTGTCCGAGGTGTCGGCCGAAGGGTCGGCGGCGTGGGGCAAGGTAAAGATCATGATCGACGGCAACCAGCAGATCCTGTCGGTCGCGATCGAGGATGAACTCATGAGCGACAAAGCAAAACTGCAGGACGCGATCAAAGAGGCGACGAACGACGCGATCAAGCATGTACAGAAAAAGATGGCGGAAAAAATGAAAGAAATGGGAGGACTCGGGGCGCTCAAGGACCTCGGCATGTGAGACGGTTTCCGGAGCCAATCCAGAATCTTTCCGCGGCGCTGACCAAGCTCCCGGGCGTGGGGCCGAAAACGGCCCTGCGTTATGTTTTTGCGCTCCTGAAACTGCCGAGTTACGACCTCGAGCAGATGTCGCGGCTCATCCGCGAACTCGGCGACAAGGTGGACACCTGCCCGGACTGCTACAGCTACACCGAGGGCGGCGCCTGCTTCATCTGCCAGGACGCGAAGCGCGATGCGCGCGTGCTGTGCGTGGTCGAGACCTTCCGCGACGTCGCGACGATCGAGGGGACGAGCGCGTATCACGGCCGCTACTTCGTTCTCGGCGGAACCCTGAATCCGATCGAAGGCGCGACCCCGGAGACGCTGAACATCCGCCCGCTGCTCGCGAAACTGGACGCGAACCCCTCCATTGCAGAAATCATCCTCGCCTTTTCTCCGGACGTGCATGGCGAGACCACCATGATGTATCTAAACAAACTCCTGAAACCCCTCGGCCGCCGGACGACCCGCCTGGCAAGAGGCCTGCCCATGGGCGCCAGCCTCGAATACGCCGACGAGGTCACGCTCGGCGACGCCATGAACGGACGACGCGAGACATAAGGACCAAGAACCAAATCTCAAGGACCAGAGAAATACGGAAATTCAAGGACCAAAAAGCTCGTATGGAACAGGCGCAAAGCAGATTTGATCTTGAGGATCGCTCATTGGAGTTTGCAAAACGGGTTAGAGGTTTCGTCGAACGGCTTCCGAAGACGTCAGCAAATTACGAGGATGGAAAACAACTGATCCGTTCATCGGGATCCATCGGCGCAAACTACATCGAGGCCAACGAGGCTCTCAGCCGAAAAGATTTCGTTTTGCGTCTGAAAATTTCACGAAAGGAAGCAAAAGAAAATCGTTATTGGCTCAAGTTGATCAGCACCGGTTCCGATACAATGCTCGACAGCGAGAGAAACACTCTCATTCAAGAAGCAGGCGAACTGATGCTTATCATGAACTCAATCATAAGAAAATTTGAGCAATAAACTTTGGTTCTTTTAATTTCTTTGGTCCTTGGTGCTTGGATCTTGGTCCTTCCAAAAAAATCACCGCGCTAGGCGGTGATTTTTTCGATCTTGATTTTCGTGAACGGCTGGCGGTGGCCGACGTTGCGGCGGTAGCGGGATTTCGGTTTGAACTTGATCACCGAAACCTTGTCCTCCTTGCCGTGCTCGACCACGGTGGCCGAGACCTTCGCGCCCGAGACGAGCGGCTTGCCAACCTTCACGTTGGCGCCTTCGTCGTCGGCGACGAGCAGGACCTCGAGGTCGATGCTCTTCCCGATTTCGGTCGGGAGCAGTTCGATGTGGAGCTCCTGCCCCTCGCGAACTTCGTACTGTTTGCCGCCGGCTTTGATGATGGCGAACATAATATGCACTCGCGGCCTCCCGGTCCCCAAGGGGTGGTATCGCCTGCGATCATGAGTTAGTGGCGAAAGTGTATAGGAACGGAGGAAAATTGTCAATGAAAAACGTCCCTTGATGGGACGGGAGTGGGCCGGCCTGTTGGTCGAGCCCTAGCTGGCGGCCTTGAGCAGGTGGATCGCTGCTTCGGTCACCCGGTAGCCGCCGAGGGAGTTGTCGGCCGGAGAGTCCAGGTGGAGCTTCTCGTTCGGCATCGGGCTTGCGGCGGACTCGATCCAGAGCTCGCGGCCGAGCAGCTGGCCGTCGAGATCCTTCACCTCGAGCGCGTTCCCGATGCGGCCGGGGCCGTCGACGAGCGCGCCGTACGAGAACACCTCGCGGATCATGACGCAGGAGGCCTCGCCTTCCGCGCCGGTCGCGATGTTCAGGTAGTGGTGGCCGCGATGGCTCATCACGAAGATGGTGCCGGGCGCGTACAGCATCCCCTGGCGCGCGTTGCGCCTCTCGACCCCACCCTCGAACGCCTCGGCGGCGATGATCGTGACCTCGATGCGCTTCTTGTCGATCAAACGCACGAGCGTCTGCCCGACGAGCTCGCGTGCCACGGCCGCCGCCGGCCTGGCGAAGAACGTGACGGGAAGCGGAGCTCCGGCAACCGGAGCAGAACCGCGACGACTCGACCTACCCATAAGCACCTCCGCTGTTGGGCCGCTCTTTATGCCATAGAAACCAGAACACGTCAAGGTCTCAAGGCCAAAGAAAACTGCCGCGGTCCCAGGGACTACGCGGCAGCAAGGAGAGTAAGGAACGGTTCGAGCGACCCGTTCGCACGGTAAGCAGCGACGGCCGCTTCGAGGTCACGACGGAGCCAGCGCTCTCGCACCGTGTCCCAGAAGATGTCCGTCGAACACCGGAGCGTCAGGATGACGCGAGCGAGATCGCTCGCGTGCATCTCGATGTCTGCGTCAGTGATGGGAGTGAACCCGAGACGCGTCTTGACCGCCGTCATCCCGCCGAAGCGCTGGATCGCGGTCGAGAGCGTGTTCAGTTTCGCTTCCTTGATGTCGGTGTGCAGCGGGAACCGTCCGAGGTGCGACGCAAGCGTAACGAGCTCGCGCTCGACGTTGCCCCAGCTTCGCCAGTACCCCATCGGTTTGATACCGAGCTCACAATCGAGCCGCTTGCGCACCTCGGTCATCCCGCCGTGATTGCGTTGGATCGCCGATAGCACCCCGACGTGCTCGGATTGTTGCAGGTCGCGGTAACTCGGAAAATGACCGAGACACCGCTCGATATCTCGCAGCGTCGTCTCGACCTGCTCCCAGGTCCAATGACCGCGCGGAACGGACGACGTTTCGAGGCCGAGCCTTTCGCGTGAGCGGATCACGCCGCCGTGCTTCTCGGACAGCGCATCGTAGAGACCGGAAAGTCCGCGCTCGGCGAACTGTTCTTTGGTCGGGAACGCCCCGAGCTCCTCAATGAGGGGACGCAGCGTCGCCTCGACGACGGCCCATTCATCCCAATGACCCCAGGCACGGCGGCCGCGCTCGCTCCTGACGTCCATACGCATGCGCACCGCCGCGATTCCACCGTGATGCTTCGTGATCGCTGCGCTCAAACTCGAGAGACCCATCTGCCTGAGTTCGTCGTGTCCGGGGAAGGCCCCCGTCTGAGCGATGACCGTCTCGAGTTCGCGCTTCACGTTCTCGAAGTCGCTCCAGTGGCCGTTCTCCTGTTTCACGATCACGAAACCCAGGCGCGTGCGAACCGCGATCATCCCACCGTGATGTTCGTTCACGGCGGCGGTGAGGCCGGACAGTTTCCGAGACTTGAGATCACCTTGCGTCGGAAACCGACCGCCGAGATCGGCGATCACCGCTCGGAGCGTTGCCTCGACCACGGTCCATTCCTTGAACCGCCCGCGGCCCCCTTGCGGGAAGCTCACGCCGAGACGCTTCGCGACCGCTGCCGGACCGCCGTGCGAGATGATCCCAGTCACAAGCGACGAACGGCCATGCGCATGCAACCAGTAGGTCGACGGCATCTGACCGAGCTGCTCGGCGAGGGGCCGGAGTTCCCGCTCCAGCGTGGCGAAATCGTCCCAGTATCCCGACGGCGTATTCTCTCTGGTTGCCAGAAGACGGAACTTCTCCACCTCCCCGGATGCGATGAATTCTGCGATCGCGGACTCGAGCGTGCGAACCGACCACCGGTGCACCCGCCGCCAGAACACCTCGGTGTCTGAGAGCCCAAGCAGCGGGACGATCCGGGCGAGAACCTCTGCGTGCCGCTTCAGCCACGCATCATCGATGCGACCTGATTTTACGCGGCCCATATTCCCTCCTTCGCTCCCCATGAGCGACCCGAGAAGATAACAAAAATGGACGCCGGCGTCAACCCCCGTGGGCTGACGTGGCGTCCAGAAGTTTTTCGAACCGCTCGAGCGAGCCGTCCGCCTCGAACGCGGCGATCGCATCGGTGAGATCGCGCGCGACCCAGCGAGTCTTGAGCGCGGACCAGAACTTGTCCGTGTCCGGCGGTCGCAGCGCGGGGATGATCCGTGCGAGCGTCCCGGCGTGCTGCTCGATAAGCGCGTCGGTCACGGGGCCGTAGCCCATGCGATCACGAACGGCGAGCAGGCGTCCGTGGTGTCGTCGAATGCCGTTCAGGAGGCCGTGCATATTGCGCGCTTCCAGTTCGGCGATCGTCGGAAACCGACCAAGTTCGGCGATCACCGGCTGAAGGGTCGACTCGACCGTGGTCCAATCGTCCCAGTACCCGTGCGCCACACGCAGCGGTTGGTGCCCAAGCTTGGCTTGAACCGCGGGAAATCCTCCGTGATATTCGTGGATCGCGTGAGCGACCACGCTTTTTCCTTCCCTCGCCAGATCTCCCTGTGTCGGAAACCTCCCCAGTTTCTTGACGAGCGGAAGAAGCTCCTGCTCAATATGCGTCCAGATCTTCCAGAACCCGACTTCGCGCTGAAGGGTACCGAGACCGAGTCGTTCGCGCACCACGGGAAACCCCCCGTGATATTGATTGATCGCGTTGCACAACCCTGACTCGCCGAACGCTTCGAGCGCAGCTTGCGCCGGAAGGTCTCCGTGTTCCATGATGAGCTCACGAACGCGCGTCTCCACATGCTCCCAGGCCTGCCAGTGACGATGAGGCTTCTTCAAGAGTTCCAGACCAAGACGAACCCGGACCGCTGGAAACCCACCGTGGGTTTCGATCCCACGAATCAGACCGTGCTGTCCGCGCGCACGCAGCTCGTCCTGCGTCGGAAGATGTCCGAGCTCCTCGATCAGTCGACGAAGCGCTGATTCGACACGCTCCCACGCATCCCAGTGATGAGGCGGAACCTGCAACAGCTCAAACCCCATCGCCGTGCGCATCGCCGGAAGACCGCCGTAGTACTTCCGAATCCCCTGGCACAGAGACGCGTCGCCGGCCGCCCGAAGTTCTCCCTCGGAAGGAAAGTGCCCGAGCCGCTCCACATATTCTCGCAGACGCTGCTCCACATTCGCGCGATTCTGCCAGTGACCGGACGGTACGCGCACGCGCTTCCCTTTCGGCTTGATGGATCCGAACGCCTCTACCGAACCGGTTTCAGCGAACTGCGCGATGGCTTCATCGAGCTTCTCGATCGACCACCACCGACGCAATGCCTTCCAGAACGCTTCGGTGTCAGACAGTCCCAACTGCGGAACGATCCGCGCGAGCGCTTCCGCGTGCCGCTGGAGGCACGCGTCATCAATGCGCTGATTCTTGCGCATGCGCGCCTCCTTTTTTTTGAAAGAGCAAGAACAGAGACTAACAAAAATGGACGCCCACGTCAACCCTCGCGGGCTGACGGAACGTCCAGAAGTTTTTCGAACCGCTCGAGCGAGCCGGCCTGCTCAAACTCGGCG
>CAZOPY010000016.1:0-14289 GCA_964581945.1 uncultured Gammaproteobacteria bacterium
CCGAACGGTTTCCAAGGGAACCGCCCCCGGCGCATTATCGAGCCCGAGGAGCAGATACCCGTTTTTTCGCAAATCTGCGAGCAAAATCGAGATGTCTTCCGCCCGTTCCCACGGCACGCGGTTCTCGGAACCGAGCGCGGTTTTCGCAATCTCTTTTCGAGGCGGGGAGGCAGTATAGCCGGAAAGCCAAATTTTTTCAACCCCAAAGGCGTCGGCCGAGCGAAAAATCGACCCGACGTTATGCATGGAACGTATATCGTGCGCGATCAAAATCATGTAGAATGGAGGCGTATTTGACGATCCTGAGTATATGGCGAACCAGCTCAACCAGCAACTGACAGCGAAGGTAATCGGCATTGCCGACGACGGAAGCGGCGTGATCGATGCGCCGCGCAAACCGATCTTTGCGTACAACACGATTCCCGGAGAAACGGTGACGGTCACGACCACGCGGAAAATCAAGGGCGGGATCCAGGCCAAACTCGACCATGTAAACGAACCGTCCGAACATCGCGTGCAGCCGCTGTGCCCGTACGCGGGCGTGTGCGGCGGGTGCAAGTGGCAGCATGTGGACTACGACTACCAGCTCGCGATGAAGTTGTCGCTCGTCAAGCAGACGTTTGCGGAGCAGAACCTCTCGCTTCCCCTCGAGCGCGTCGAGGGCTGTCCAGAACCGTTCTATTACCGCAACCGCATGGATTACGTTTTCGGGAGCGATGGGTCGCTCGGGCTCAAAGAACCGGGGCGCTGGTGGTCGGTGCTTGATCTGCAGAGCTGTTTTCTGCTGTCGAAAGACGGGGTGGACATCATGCATCGCGTGCGCGACTGGGCGCGCAAATCCGGACTTCCCTTTTGGGACCTGGACACCCACGAAGGATTTTTTCGCTACCTCGTGATCCGCGAAGGCAAAAACACGGGCGATCGCCTGGTGACGCTCGTGACCGGAAGGCCGACGGCGCACGAGACGGTCGAACAGATGAAAAACGAACTCGTCCCGCTCCTACAGGACAAGGCGACCTCCATTCTGTGGGGGATCAACGACCGCATGACGGACCTGTCGATCGCGGACGAGATCCACGCGCTCAAAGGCGAGCCGTATCTTGAAGAAGAGGTGAACGGCATTCGTTATCGCATCGCGCCGAACAGCTTTTTTCAAACGAACACCCTGATGGCCGCGAAGCTGCAGAATGCGGTCAAGGCCGCCTGCGAACCGCTCGCGGACAAATCCGTGCTCGACCTGTACTGCGGAGCCGGATTTTTCACGCTGGCGCTGACAGGCGCGCGCAAACTTGCCGGCATCGAAGCGGATGCGGCCGCGATCGAGGCGGCAAAGATGAACGCGGAACTGAACGGACTCAAGGCTGATTTCCACACGGCGAAAGTCGAAGATTTCGATTGGATCAAGCACTGCCCACAGGTGGTGATCCTGGATCCGCCGCGCGCCGGTCTCCACCCGAATGTGATCAAAACGCTCCGGATGGCGCTTCCGGCGCGCATCGTCTACGTCTCCTGCAACTACAGCCGGTGCGCGGAAGAGCTCGCCTTCTTTCTCGATCACTACCAGATCTCCTCGGTCCAGGCGTTCGATCTGTTCCCGCACACGCCGCACGTGGAGCTCGTGACGGTGCTTGACCGAATCTGATGTTTAAGGTAGAACAGGGCTCTTATGGATGAGATGCAGAAGCCGCGCGCCGGGTTCGCCGTCCTTGTCGGACGCAGCAACGTGGGCAAGTCCACGCTCATGAACGCGCTCGTCGGCAGCAAAATCGCTATCACGACCCCGAAACCCCAAACCACGCGCAAGCCGGTTCAGGGGATTTTGAGTGCGGACCGAGGCCAGGTCGTGTTCGTCGACACCCCGGGCGTGTTCAAACAATCTAACGATCCGCTCAGCAAGAAGCTGCTCAAGTACGTGCGCGAGTCGCTCAAGGACGTGGACCTGCTCGTGTATGTCGTGGACCCGACCCGTTCGATCGGGAGCGAGGAAAAGTACACGCTGAACCTGATCGAAAATGCGCCGCAGCAAAAAATCCTGGTCATCAACAAAATGGACATCCCGGAGGCGCCGTACCTTGAGGATTATCGCGCGCTCGCGAAAGACTTCGACGCCGTGCTGGAGGTGTCGGCCATGACCGGCAAGAACATCAATCTGCTGTCGAACGAGATCATGGATCGTTTGCCGGAAGGCGAGCCGTTTTACCCGATCGGCCAGCTGTCGAACATGCCGAACGAGGAATGGATCGCCGAGCTCATCCGCGAAAAACTGTTTCTGCGCCTGCGCCAGGAGGTTCCGTACACGCTCGCCGTGGTCGTGGACGAGGTGACGCGCCGCGAAAACGACGTGCTCTACATCGCGGCGACGATCATGACCAACGCCGATCGCTATCGCAAAATCGTCATCGGCCGCGGCGGCCAAGGGATCAAGGAAATCGGCCAGTCGACGCGCAAGGAACTCGAGGCGGTCACCGGCGTTCCAGTGTTTCTCGACCTACACGTGTCGACCAACCCAGACTGGATGGAACAACTGCATTAAAAACACCAGCCTGCGAAGGACGGGTGTTTTCGTTTTATTTGAAAGTCTTCCCTTCTGCCCAGGCCTTCAGGTTCTCGTATTCCGTCGAGCCGCAGATGAACTCCTTACTTTCGGTGTTGAAGAAAAACGGGACGCCGCCGCACAGCCCGCGGTCGTACTCACCCTGCTTTTTCGCATTCTCGTCGTTGTGCCAGGTTTCGTATTGGGTTATTTTGAACCCCTCTTTTTTGAGTTTTTCCACTAGCGGGGCCATGACGCGGCAATGCGGACACTCTTCACCGTAGAATTCAATGAGCATAGCTGACCAATAAGATCTATACGATCCATGGTAGCAGACGTACGTGGTTATTGCTAGAATGAAAGCGCTATGAACAGAGCGCTTGCCGCCTGGTTTTTCCTGCTTACGACCATCCTCCTCATCGGCGGGCGGTTCGGTTTTGTCTGGGCCGGCGGGCCGGGGTACGCGCCGCCGCTTGCGGTCAGCGTGAGCGCGCTTCAGGGAGGCGACGCGACCGCGGATCGGAACGGGGTCGTGCGCGCGCTCGTGAGAGGCGCGACGGTCGCTCGGGGCGAGACCGTGTCGACCGGACCGGCGACGCGGCTCGCACTCACGGCGAGCGACGGTTCGCAAATCGTCCTCGACGAGCGAACCGAGGTCAAGCTTGAATCGCTTCAACCGACTGATCTGTCCGTATGGCTCACGAAAGGTCGTCTATTTCTTGTAGATCGAGGTGAGGGCCAGACCGTGACGGTCGATACGGTTGGCACGCAGATCGGGATTCTTCAGCAGGCCATGACGGTCGTGAATTACGATTTTCTCCAAACGATCGAGGCGGCGCCGTTCCATACGAGTCTCGGCGTGCTCGACACGCAAAATGGATTCGTCACGAGCGGTGGGGTGAAGATCCACGAGGTTGATCCGGTCACGGTCACGGATGAACATTTTGACGCGAACGGCTCGACCGCAGCGGATTTCTACACGTGGGCGGAAAACGAAACAGGGTTCACGTTGCCGTGAACCCTATTCAATGATGCCGCCGCCGATCATCTCTTCCCCTTCATAAAAGACGATGGACTGCCCTGGCGTGACCGCACGCTGGGGTTCTTTAAATTCGACGCGAGCTCGCTCGCTGTCGAGCGCTGTGATCACGCATTCCGCAAGCGGCTGCCGGTAACGAATACGAGCTTGGCAGGCGTGCGGAACGCTCGGTTTCTTAAACCAGTTGAGATGCGTTGCCGTCAGTTCTTTTTTGAACAGTGCCTGCTCAAAGTTGCTCGACACCACGAGTTCGTTTGTCGCCACGCGTTTCTCGACCAGATAATACGGCGTGCCGCCGCCGATCGAAAGCCCTTCGCGCTGGCCGATGGTGTAAAACGGCAAACCCTCATGACGACCCACGATCTCGCCGGTGGTCGTGACCACGTTTCCCGGTTGGCTTGGGATCCTCGACTTGAGAAATGCGCGCATGTCCACCTCGCCGACAAAGCAGATCCCGACCGAGTCCTTCTTGTCCGCAACCGGCAAACCGAGTTCGCGCGCCTTCGCGCGCACCTCCGGTTTCGTGAGCTCTCCGATCGGAAACAGCACACGAGGCAGGACGCTCGGCGGAATGGCCCAGAGGAAGTACGTCTGATCCTTGTTCGCGTCTGACCCGGCGAGAATCCTGCCATCAACGATGCGCGCATAATGTCCGGTCGCCACAAAATCACATCCGAGCTTATCCGCTTCCTTCACGAACAGATCGAACTTCACGTACTTGTTGCACATCACGTCCGGGTTCGGCGTGCGGCCGGCTTCGAACTCGCGGTACATCTGTTCGATGACATCCCGGCGGTATTCTTTTTCAAAATCGAAGGTGACGAACGGGATACCAAGTTTGGCCGCGACGCGCATTGCGTCCCGTCGTTCCGTGCGCCAGCCGCATTCCTCAAACTCGCAATCTTCCTCGGTACGCGCATCCGACCAGTTCTTCATGAACGCGCCGATCACCTCATATCCGGCTTCCAATAACAACGCCGCGGACACGGACGAATCCACGCCGCCGGACATCCCGAGCAAAACTTTCGGTTTCTTGCTCTCCATAAGAACGCCAGTTTGCCAATGTTTTCCTGTTTGGTCAAGACATCCTTGACAATCGCGCTCCGTTCACGTACTATTCGCCCGCCCCAAGGAGTCTGGATGAAATTTGTTCTGATGGTCGAAGACGAACCGGAGCTGCGCGAGGCGAATCGCGACCTCATCCGTTTCCGTCTCGAGAGTCGAGGGATGCCGGTCACGATCGTGGAGGCCACGAGCGGCGAGGAGGCGCTCGCGATCCTGGCGCGGAAGGATCATTCGTTCGATCTGATCATCTCGGACCTGCACATGGGCGACAAGCGCATGACCGGGTTCGACTTTCTGTGTCGGATCCGCAGCGAGGGGGTGTCCCCGGCCCCGTTCGTCCTGTTCAGTGGGAGCGATCCGAACGACGTGGACTTCACCTCGCTGGATCGGCTCGACGGGCACTTCGTCCGCAAGCCCGACAGCCGTCTGCTGTTCGGGGTCGCGACCAAGCTCCTCGCCTAGGAAGGCTTGACGGTCCCCCGGGAAACTGCTATCCTCATGTGTCCACCCTGGGAGACTGACATGTCTGGGCAACCGCGATTCCTGCACGTTCTGGTCATCGACGACAACGAACTCGTCCGCCGCTCGACGCGTCGGGCGGTCATCTACCTGCTCAAGCAGCGCGGCATCGACTCGCACGTGAGCGAAGCCGAGTCGGCGGACGAAGGGGCGGTCGCGATCGACATGGCGCGGTCTGGCGAGCAGCCCGAGGGGCCGATCCACCTGGTCGTGAGCGACCAGACCATGCCGGGCATGTCCGGCACGGAGCTGCTCCGCCACCTGCGCGAGGCTGGACGGGTGCTGCCGTTCATCCTCCACACGGACCGGGCGAATCCGGAACTCAGCACGAGCGCTGAGATCCTGGAGCAGCTCGAGCGGCACGGCGCGTTCCTGATCTCGAAGCCGGCGAGCTTCGCCGACTACGAGCGCGTCATTGTCCAGGCGCTCTGCCTGCCCGACCAGCCGCCAAAGGCGTAACTTCCGGCCCCTCTCCTACGAGGCGGCCGTTTTCTTTTTTCTGGCCTGGACGAATTTCTCCGCGTCCTCACGCAGGACGAAAAAATCGATGAAGCGGATGCGCTCGTTGTATTTCTGCAGAAGATCGGAGTACTGCCAAATGGGGACGTGTTCGATCCCGTCGAGCGTTTTTTTGGCGACATGAATCATCCCCGCCGCCTCGCTCCCTTCGCCAAAGTGCGACAGCTCGTTTTTCGCTTCGTGCGTAAACCAACGAATCCCCTCTGCATCGCAGAACCGCTTGAGATCCTCGAGCGCTGCGCGATCTCCTTCCTGAAACCGTAAAATCCGTTTCGCCGTGAGTCGGCGCATCAGATGATGCGACCAGTAATTTTTTTCGTCCTTGGCCGCCGCGAACAGCATCTCGATCACCGCACCATCGCGCAGATCCGCGTAGGCGTGTGGATCCGTTGGAATCTCGAGCGCGACCTCGCGCGTTTTGATCGCTTCTTCGAGGTAGTGGGCGAACCCCGCTTTTGTCTTGTGAAAATAGACTTGGTCGATCATGTGGTAGCGGGCGAGCAGCAGATCCTCGAACGCGCGCACCCCGTTTTCGGAAATCGTGAAGATGAGCTTCCCTTCCCGTTCAGCCACCCCCATACTCGAAATGAGCCAGTCGAGATCGTACTGGCCATAGGCGACCCCGCAGTAATAGCTGTCGCGCAGAAGGTAATCCATCCGATCGCAATCCACCTCGCCGGAGATGAGCGCTTTCAGGATTTTTTGCAGCGTCGGCGCCTTTCGCTCGAACGCGTCGAACGAGGCGGATGGCTTCACCTCACCGTGGACGAGCGACGCGACATCCTGCGCCAGATCGCGATCGAGAAGGCCATCCGCGGCAAGCGTTTGAATCATGAGAACGCTATAGTCCTCGTGGCGCGCCTGACGATCCGGCTGCGGCTTCCACCAGCTGGCATCGAGCGGGAGCGCGTTGAAACGCGGAAACACCGCCTCGGAGGCGTGCGAGAACGGACCGTGCCCGATGTCGTGCAAGAGACCGGCCAGGCGAACGCGGCGACGGAGCGCGTCGAGCTCTTCGCTCGAGAACCGAGAGGAGAGCACGTCCGAGCTTGTGACAAAACGTCCGAACAGGCGTCCGGCAACGTGCATAGCGCCGAGCGCGTGCGTGAAGCGATCGTGCAATCCGCCCGGATAAACGTAGGTTTGCAAAAACGACAGCTGGCTGATGAATCGGAGCCGCTGGAAAAACGGATGATCGATCACCGAACGCTCGAACGCGTCAAAGGTGATGCGTTTGTGGATTGGATCTCGGAGTTCGTATTCCATAGTAAGCGAGCGGGGTTTGGGGCCCCGGCTTCCGACACCTCAACATCATTCGGTGACGTTGTCACCTCATGCTGTTAAGGGCTTCGTCGGGCCGCCCCAACACTATCGGAGAATCAGCAGAACGACCAGAGCCAACGCGATGCGGTAGATGGCGAACCAACGGTAGCTCGCCGTTTTGAGAAGCTTGAGAAGAAAGCGGATGGCGAAAATGCCTGACAGAAATGCGGCCATGAACCCGATGAGCAGCGGCCAGAAATCGAACACCGCCTTGCCGGTCACGAAATCGAGCGAGGCGAAGGCGCTGCCGGCGGCGATCGCCGGGATGCCGAGCAGGAACGAGAAGCGTGCGGCGGTTTCTCGGTTGAGTCCGGCGAACAGGCCGGTCGTGATCGTCACGCCGGAGCGCGAGGTGCCGGGGATGAGGGCGAGCGCTTGGAAGCAGCCGATCGTGACCGCTTGCTTCCAAGCGACGTCGGTGATCTTCGCGGTTCCGTGCGGGTTTGCCAGCGTGTCCGCGATAAACAGGAGCGCGCCCCAAAGTGCAAGCGAGATCGCGACAACGAGCGGGGTGCGCAGCGTGGTTTCAATCGCGTCTTTAAACACGAGCCCGAAGACGAGTGCGGGAACGGTCGCAACCATAATTCGGATGGCGAGTGAGCGCATTGCCTTCTGTCCCGGCCGCACAAAACTCAGGACAAGCGCGGAAACCTCCGGCCAAAGCGCGACAAGAAGCGCGGCGAGCGTCGCGAAATTTGTTACCGCGTCGAAGGCGACAGACTGTTGCGGCCAGCCGAATAGCGCCGGAACGAGGATGGTGTGTCCTGAGCTCGAAACCGGCAAAAATTCCGTCAGTCCCTGGACAATCCCGAGAACGAGCGCCTGGAAAATGGTCATGGAAGCAGCTTAATGATTTGATCGATCAGCTCAGGATCGTTATCGGTCATGGCCGTGCCGTGACCGAGGCCAGTTTCGGAGAGCAAGGTGGTCTGGTCAGGGTTGAGCTCGTGCAGGCGCTGCGCCGCCGCGAGCGTCTGCTGCGGGTCGTCATCGCTCGCGACGAGGATCACGTGCTGCCCCGGCGAAAGATTCTGGATGAGCGGCTCCGTCAGAATGCCACGGTAGTTCAACCCAGGCGAAAGAGCCACCGCTGTTTGCACGTCGGGATGTTTCTGTAAAAACTCGATCGCAAGGTTCGCGCCAATGGAAGCGCCGATCACGACTGTGGTTGCCTCAGTTGCGCCCTGCTTCTGCAGATCGGCAAACGCGGCCTCGACATCAAGAATCTTCGCCTGCTGCTGCGTGTCATCAAACGTTTTGTAATCAAGCGTCCCGTCATTCGTGCTTTCCCCATGCCCGCGCTCGTCGATCGCAAGCGAAGCATATCCCGCCGCATCCAATTTCGTTTGCCACGCCGCCCAGCTCTCTTTGGTCGCCGGCATCATGTGCAGGAGAATCGCAAATTTCTGGTCATTGTTGCGTTCGAACAGGCCGACGATCTTCACCTGGTCAGATGTAGTGAACTGTTCGCGTTCGGGCATAGACGAAACATTCGATGGAAACGAAGACGAGGGGCAGCCCATTCCGAGGAGAAGCAGTCCGAGGACAACGGGTGCAAGCCTTGCGAATGACGACACAGATTATGGCGTCACGGCCGCGGGCGCTTCGCGAATCGTCTGTTCGACATCGGATCGCGAAGCGCAGTACCGAGCGCGTGAATGCTCGAGAATCTTTTTTGCGTAGGACGGATGCTTCGGTTCGGTAACCGCGAGCACGTCGGCGGAAAACGGGTCGTAGCGTCTCCCGTCGATGGTCATTTTCACGTAGATCTCGCGTTCAGCTAGGTTGATCAGATCGCGCACTTCGAAAATCGGTGTCATTTCGTCCTGAATGATTTTGGCGTCGTCGGCGCTGATCTGAAATGACACGAGTGTTCCGATGTTACCGAAAATCGCGACACGGAGCGTGTCGTCAAGCTTCCACAAACTTTGATTCGCAAGCGTGACGGCGATTCCCAAGCGACGGCCCTCCATCAACAGGTTTTCAAAGGTCTTCGTCGCCACCGACTGAAATTCATCCACATACAGATAAAACGGATACCGCATGTGTTCCGGAAGGGACATGCGGCGCATGGCGGAAATTTTCAGACGCGCCATGAGCACCGCTCCAAGAAACGCACTAACATCATCGCCAAGATTCCGTTTCGCGAGATTCACGAGGACGATGCGTCGTTCCTGCATCAGTTGATAGAAATCGATCTTGTTCGTTTCCTGACTGAAAATATGTCGCGTGAGCGGATCGGCAAGCAGCTGACTGAATTTGTTGAGAAGCGGCCCGATCACCGCCGCCTCGTATCCGGTCGTGCGTTTGGGAAATTCCACCTGCCAAAAATGACGCACGATCTCGTCTTTGATCTGCGGGACGATGCGCTCTCGCTCGCTCGTTTCGCCGAGCATCATCGCAATTCGCCGCAGATTTCCACCGGGTAGATCCAGAACCGCGAGGGTGGCCATGCGCAGGACCTGTTCGACGCGCGGGCTCCACACCCACGCGAACTGTTTTTTGACGATCTCGATCAGCTCGTTCGTCATCGGCATGCGTTCTTCGGCGGTCAGGCCGCCGATCGGGTTCATCGTGACGGGACAATCGCGATCCGTCGGGTCGATCACCACGACATCCTGCACGCGGTCCTCCGGAACAAAATCCATCACGCTGTGCACAAGATCACCGGAGGGGTCGATCACGCAAACGCCGTGCCCGAAAAACACATCGCTTCGAATGAGCTGCTCCATGAGTTTGGACTTCCCCGCTCCGCTTTTGCCGATGAGATAAATGTGACGAAGGCGATCCGCGCGTTTGATGCCGAACACATACCGTTTTGCCGCGAATCCGGAACTGAAATTCGTCCGGCCGAAGATGGAAATGTCTTCTGCTGGCGTCCCGTCCTTTGTCGGAAGCGCGGCCGGAGGCTCATGGCGTCGTGCGACAAGATGCTCCTCGGGCGAGGGGTAGTCCACCATACGCTACCAGGGAAACACATCTCCTCCGCCGGCGGAAGGGGCGGGTTTAGGTTTGGCCGTTGGCGGAGTTGGGGTCGGGGTTGGGGCGGATTTAGGAGCGTCCGGCCGTTGCGGCGCTGGGGCGGACGTGTTGGCAGGACGGGATCCACCTCCGCCACCTCTGCCCTTCCCGCCTCGTCGACGGTTGCGGCGCTCGCCTTCGGGTCTGGGGGCTGCGGGAGCGGTCGGGGTCGTGCCGGCGGCGGGTGGCGGGAGCGCAGGAGTGGGTTTCGGTGCTGGCGCCGGAGCGGGTTTGGGCGCGGGGACAGCGGCAGGCGCTTCGACCTTGGGGCCGAGCTCGACGGACAGGAAATCAACGCCGGTCGGGGCTGCGGGCGCTTCCTTTTTCGGCTCAACCGGTTTTTTTTCTTTCGAGAGCGCAGACAGGCCGATCGTGGCGCTCGGTTCCTGGACGATCACCTCACCGTCCTTCATGCGCGGTGCGGGCGGTTTCTTTTCCGCACGCGCCTCTCCCTGTTTTTTTCCACCCTTGCGCTCCTCGCGCACGATCTCGATGCAATCCTCGCAGTAAATCGGACGCGAGCGATCGAGTTCGACCGGAAGCGCCATGTACTTGTTGCAACGCGAACAGTTGTATTCATGGAAAGGGCGTCCGCCGAATTTCTTCTTTGCTTTGCTTTTTTCTTCGGCCTCCTGGAACGCCTTCTCGACCTCTGCGGATCCGGCGGTCGAGGACAGCGCGGCCTGCGCCGGCGTCGCAACCGCTTCCTCGTCATCGCCGCCCATTTCGCTCCATCGCATGATCTCTGCTTCCACCACCGGCTTTTGCCGCCCGTAATGGGCGCGCGAAAACTCGATCGCGGCGTCCATGGATCCGGTTTTTTGCGCGATCGGCGGGAGGGTGAGCGCGGAAAACGCTTCCGAGGCAACGCCGTCGATCATGAGACGCAGATAGATCTCGAATTTCGCCAGGTTGACGAGGTCCTCCGGCGTAAACCGCGGCATGAACTCGTTTTCCATGTACATGGCGTCCGGCGAGCCGACGCGGAAGGTGCAGATCGTCCCGACGTTGCCGAACACGGCGTCGCGCACCTCTTCTTCCAGCTGTTCGATGTATTGGTGCGCCAAAATGAGCGCGAGACGGTATTTACGCGCCTCGGACAAAATCGACGCGAAGGATTCGGTGGCGAAGTTTTGGAACTCGTCGATGTATAGGTAAAAGTCGCGGCGTTCGATTTCCGGCATGTCCACGCGTTCCATGACCGACAGCTGCATCTTCGTGATCAGCATCCCGCCGAGCAGGCGCATCGCCTCTTCTCCGATGCGACCCTTCGACAGGTTCACGATGAAAATTTTGCTGGTGTCCATGAACTCGCGCACTTTTATCGTCGATTTCTGCTGCGCGACGATGTTGCGCACCACCGAGGTCGACAAAAACTGCCCGACCTTGTTTTGAATCGGCGCGATCGCTTCCGTGCGGAACTTCGGTTCCCATTGTTCGAATTCCGTGATCCAGAACGCCTTCACGACCGGATCCTTGAGCCCACTCACCATTTTCACGCGGAAGTCACGATCGACGAGAATACGGTTGATCCCGAGCAGCGTGTTCCCCGGATTTTCGAGGAGCGTCATCAGACAGTTGTTCAGAATGTGCTCCATGCGGGCGCTCCAGACGTCCGGCCAGATCTTTTTGAACACGCCCATGAGCCCGGACGCGATGACATGGCGCGTGTTCGGATCGCTATTCTCAAGAATGTTGAATCCCATCGGATAGTCAAAATCCGCCGGGTTGAAGTACACGACGTCTTTGAGCCGCCACTCCGGGATGTAGTTCACGAGCTTCTCGGCCGTATCCCCGTGCGGGTCCACGTACGAGCATCCATGGCCGGCGTACACGTCCGCGAGGAACATGTTTTCGAGCATGGTCGTTTTGCCCATGCCTGTTTTTCCGATCACATACATGTGGCGGCGTCGATCGTCCGTCTTAATCCCAAACTTCCGCATTTGATTGCGGTAGTTGGTTCGGGCGAAATAGACGACGTCGTTTTCGTGGTCGTGATCGTACGCGGGCATAGAGCGGGAGATCGGGGTCAACGGTCAACCGTCAACCGTTTCGGCGATTACATCGGGAGGTTCCTGGGCGCGTCGTCGGTTTTGTCTTCAGGTTGCGGTTCGGTTGGCGGAAGCGCCACGTCTTCGAGTTCGACGCCCGGTTCGAGCAGGATGCGCATCGCATCGGGGATGTCGCGCTTTGGCGCAACCGGCGGACGCACGGCAGGACCGACCGGTTCGGCCGGGAGCGCGGCGGGCGGCGACGCTTTTGCGGATCGGCTCGGCCGCGCGGGAACGGGGGCGGTCGGTGCTTCGACGTGCGGCATGGACGGCGCGGCCGGAACGCGGAGCGACGGCGCTTCCGCCGTTGTCACCGTGTCCGGGGTCAGCATGGCGGGCTTGGCCTTGGGCGCGCCCCCGGGCGGCTGCGCCTGCGCGGCCTGGCGGGTGGGACGCGTCGGGTTGGTTTCTTCGACCGCGATCGGGAGTCCGACCGGCGGCTCGGCGCGCTTCGACTCGGTCTTCTTGATGAGCGGCGCCTTGATCGTAATGGTCGGGAAATGCCAGAGCGTGGCCAATTCCTCGACGTTCAGCACCTTCGGCGACGCGCCGATCGAGAAGCTGCGCTTCTTGTACGCCTTGGTGAGACGCGTCTGGCGTTCGGCATAGGTCCAGGTCTGCCAGAAGTAGTCGTCTTTGGGCACCTGGGGGCCAAACAGGCCGAATCCGTTCAGATCGTGATGCGTGTACTGCTGCAGCATCCCTTTGACCATGGCCGTGCGGGCGCGCTTGTCGTACACGCCCTTGCGACCGAAATACAGAAGACGAATCTTGAACCGCATCCCAAGCTTGGAAATTTTTTGCGTCACCCCTTCGACCTGCGCCTTTTCTTGCAGCGTGATCTTAAACGCCTTCCAGATGTCTTCTTGCGGCGCCGGCGTGGACGGACCGAGCCCGAACAACGTTCCCAGATGGAAGCCGAATGCCATTTCCGTGACCCCGCTTGGGATGTCGAGAATGGATTTCAGCGCGCCTTCGATGGGTCCGGTCTTCTTTTCGTCCTTCAGACCGTAAATTTTCCGGATGAACTTCAGTCCGCTCTGCGTCCACTTCTGGTCGCGGACGTTCACCATCAGCTGGTAAAAGAAGCATTCGCCCGGTTTCATCCGGCCCATCTGTTCCAGAATGACCGCGAGCGGATCCTTCAGCTCTTGGCTCAAGCTGTGTTCGAACAGCGGCCAGGTGCGGATCGGCAGAAAATCTTTGTCCGGGTAGCGTAACTGGAGCTCGGCGCCCCACATGTCCCACTCTTCGTTCGGGTAGTCCGACGGAACCAGGTCCACGTAATCCGGCGCCTCCTGGATCTGCGCGTCCGGGTATTGCGCGTAAATGCCGGCTTCGATCACGTCGCGCCAGCGGGTTTCCGTGCGGATGTAATATTGGATGTACCCGTCGATCGACACGATCTCGAACCCCCAGCGCGGTTGGAATTTTCCCAGGATCCAGGTTTCCTTCCAGGTGAGCGACGAGTAGGCCCCTTGCAGCGTCGAGAAGACGTTCTCCATCCCCTTCGGGCTTTGCTCGGTCATCTTCGGGACGTCGATGGAGAGCACGATGTACTTGAGCGTCCCGGAGTACATGTCCTGGCGGTACGTTTTCCACACTTCCGCAAACCCCCAGATGAGCGTGATGACGATCGGAAGCCAACCGAAATAAATCAGGATCGTAAATCCGATGACGTCGATCGGCTGCGCCAAAAAGTCCTGCATGTTGGCAAAACCGAGAAACGAAAATACGGCGAACATAACGCCGATAGTATAGCATAAAAAGAAAAACCCCGCCGAATGGCGGGGGTGATCTTTTAGGAGCGGTTCAGACGAAGCCGTTCCCAGGCGACGAGCATGGGGCTCGCGATGAAAATCGAGGAGTACGTTCCGACCGCGACGCCGATCAGAAGGGCGAGCGCGAACGGGCGGGTCGATTCCCCGCCGAACAGGAAGATGGCGGCGAGCGACAGGATCACGGTAAAGCTCGTGTTGAACGAGCGGCCGATCGTCTGGTGGACGCTGCGCTCGACCGTGTCTTCGAAGTCCGAACCGATGTGACGCGACAGGTTCTCGCGGGTACGGTCGAACACGACGATCGTGTCGTTGATCGAGTACCCCAGAATGGTCAGGATGGCGGCGACGAACCCGGTGTCCACCTGCCAGCCGAGGAAGTGTCCGAGCACGGAGAACACGCCGATCGGGATGATCACGTCGTGGAACGCGGTGAAGTCC